>JAEUQX010000600.1 GCA_016788625.1 Anaerolineae bacterium | reverse complement strand
GCTTCATCGCCGACTTCCAACCGCAGCGCGTGCAGCGTCCACGCCCCGCGCAGGTACACGCCACCGTTGAATAGGGCGTCGGCAGAAGGGCTGCCCGGCGGCGAGAATTCCCCGGCGGTGAAGGTCGGATCGGAGATCAGGTCGTAATAGGCGTTCAGCTCCCCTTCCATCGCCCGCCGACCCTGGCGATGCTCAACCCACAACATGCTGGCGTAAGTGGCGAAACCCTCGTTCAGCCAGATGTCCTTCCACTGCGCCAGACTGACGCTGTTACCGAACCACTGGTGCGCCAGTTCATGGGCAATCACGGTCTCCGCGCCCGTCCGTCCGACGGCCACACCTCGCCCGAACAGGGAGATTGTCTGCGTCTCCAGCGCGAAGCTGAGATTGGCATCCGCCACGACTGCCCCATAGGCCTCGAACGGATATGGCCCAAAGATCTCGCTGAAGAAACTGATCATATCGGGCACAGTCGCGAAGGCCTGAATCATCTGCTCTGCCAGGCGCGTCGGGAAGTAGTTACGGATGGGCAGCCCGTCCGGCCCTTCGGACTCCTGCACGACGAAATCGCCGATGTTGACGGTCGCCAGATAACTCGCCATCGGGTCGCCCGCCTCCCAGATGAAGGTTTGCGTGCCATCGTCATTCGCCGTCGTGCTTTGCAGCAGGCCATTCGCCGCTACGATATAGCGCTCCGGCACGGTGATCACGAAGGTGTAGGTGGCTTTGTCGAGCGGGTGATCGTTGGCCGGGAACCAGCGCGACGCCCCTGCTGGCTCACTGGCGACGAAAACGCCGTTCGGATGACGCATCCAGCCCTGGGCGAAACTCGGTCCATCGCTGATCACACCTTCTCCTGGCACGCCGCTGTACGTCACGGCGACGGTGAAGGTTTCGTCTGCTGACAGCGGTGTCGTAGGCTTGACGGTCAGCTCACGCCCGACTCGCCGCCAGTTGGCCTCCTGCCCATTGAGCGTAATAGCCTCAATCTCAAAGCCCAGAAAGTCCAGATTGAAGGTCGTCAACGCCTGAGTGGTCAGCGCCTCCAAGGTGGCCGTGCCCGCCAGCGTGTTAGTCTCGTCGTCCCAGGCCAGGACGAGTGTATAGTGCTGCGCGTCGTAACCGCCGTTGCCCAGGCCAGGATAAAACGAGTCTCCCAGACCGTTCGGGCCGGGCGTTGCCTCCTGTGCCCGCACCACGATGCCGATGCACAGCAGCGCAATGATCATGATCCACTTCAGTCGCATGATGTATCCTCCATGCCTCACCAATCACAGCTACTCACAATACGTTTTGCCGACGCCTGACGTTCGAGTACCGTTCAGGGCGATTGAAAAGCGCATCCGCTCATGTACAATTTACATGGTTTGATTAACCGCGAGGTGAGAATTTCGGATGCAGATTCAACGCCGTCCGCGCCGCAGCAACATGTCTACCCTGGCGTGCGGCTGCCTGGGCATCGCTGGTCTATTCGCCGTCGTGCTGGTCGCTGCGGTCATCATCCTGCTGCCGCTGCTGCCCGGCCTGACGCTGCAATTCGCGGGCTTTCAACCCAAGGGCACGACAGAACAGGTGCTGGCGGCCATTCCCACCCCGCAGCCGATTGTGCTGCAAAACCCGGTCACGCCGCCGGAGGCCGTCGTCAACCTGGGCAGCTATGGCACGCTGCCGACCACACAGGACTATACCATCGCGGTAGGCAGCAACACAGCCGGCGCGCAGGTCGCCACCGTCAACTTCACCGAGGCCGGGCTGATGCAGATGTGCTACCAGCGCACCGACCTTTGCTCAAACACCAACCCGCAGTACCGCAACGCGCGCATCGATCTGCGCGCTGGCGGCGGGGTGGTCTATGCGGATGTCTATGTGCAGCAGTTCGGCATCTGGCAGCCCATCGGCGTCGTGCTGCGCCTGGACGCCAGCGGACGGCAGCTTGAGGTCGCCGGGGTGGACGTGAACGGTACGCTCTATGCCCTGCCCCCCAATGAGATCAGCGAGCAGATCAACCAGATTGTGACGGGTGGCAATGAGGTGCTGCGCCAGCTCAGCCTGGAAGCGAGCGGTGGGCGCTACCTGCTCACGAGCGTGCGGATTGATGACCAGTCGGTAACGCTGGTGTTACAGTAAAGCGAAGTACCTGAATGATTGCACGGTACAAGCCTCGTATCCCTGACGCAGACGGCGAACGGGAACAACACAGTTCTGGAAGTCCCCTCTCCACCCGGAGAGAGGATTTAGGGGTGAGGCTGTGAGATTCTAATGCCCAAACTCGCTGATATACGTTGGGAAGAACTAAGGGCTGAAGCGCATGAGGTCATGATCAACCTGGCACGCGCCGGGCAGGTCGTCACCTACAGCGAATTCTGCGCGATGCTGACGACGGCCTACATCCATTACCATTCACCGCTGCTCGTGCGCCTGCTCGATGAGATCGGCAACATGGAAGCACAGGCCGGGCGTCCGGTGCTGCCCGCGCTGGTCGTCGCCAAACAGACGGGCATTCCCGGCGCGGGATTCTTCCGCATCGACAGCGGCGAACCCATCGACGATCCAAAATACTACTGGCAGCGCGAACTACAGCGCGTCTTCGACTATTGGAGCAAAGCATGAAACTACTGATCACCGGAGCGGCTGGGCGGCTGGGCAGCAAGCTGGTCGAGCTGCTGCGCTCACAGGGGCACAGCGTCACAGGCGCGGACATCGTGGGCGAGGGCGTGACTCGCATCGACATCACCAATTTCGCCAGCACACGCGCCCTGGTGGCCGATCTGAAACCAGACATCGTGCTGCATCCTGCCGCCTGGACGGACGTGGACGGCTGTGCCCGCGAGCCGGAGAAGGCGATACAGATCAACGGACTCGGCGCACAGAACGTGGCGCTGGCGGCGGCGGCGGTCGGCGCGCCTATTCTGCACGTGAGCAGCAATGAAGTCTTCGACGGTCAGCGCGCACAGCCTTACCGTGAATACGACCTGACCAATCCGATCAACCCTTACGCCTACAGCAAGTGGTACGGCGAACGCGCGGTACAGTCAGTCAACCCGCAGCACTACATCGTGCGGACGGCGTGGCTGTTCGCGCACGGTGGCAAAAACTTCATCCAGGCCATCCTGAACGCGGCAGCGGCGGGCAAACCGCTGCGCGTGGTCAGCGACGAGGTCGCCAACCCAACCTATAACGACGATCTGGCCGAGGCGATTACGCGGCTGATCAGTACCGGGCGCTTCGGCGTGTATCACCTGATCAACGAGGGCGCCTGTTCACGCTATGACTTCGCGCGCTACATCCTGAGCAAATCAGGCTTCGCGGAGACGCCTGTGCAGAAGATCACCAGCACGGAATGGCCGCGTCCGTCGCTGCCGCCTGCCTATTCCAGCCTGAGCAACCTGGCCGCGCGGCAGATCGGCATCACACTGCGCCCCTGGCAGGAAGCGGTCGATGCGTTCCTGGCGAAAGAGGGACGGCTGGTGTGACGCCGCTGTTTTCCGTCATCATCCCCAACTGGAATGGTGCGAAGTTCCTGCCCACCTGCCTGGATGCGCTCGCCCGCCAGACGTACCCGCATCTGGAGATCATCATCGCGGACAATGCTTCAAGCGATGGCTCGCAGGAACTGATACAGTCGCGTTACCCCGCCGTGCAACTGCTGCAACTGCCGGAGAATCGCGGCTTCACCGGCGCCTGCAATGCCGGGATACGCGCAGCGCAGGGCGTGTTCGTCGCACTGCTGAACAACGATACCGAGGTTGACGCGGGCTGGGCGGCGGCGGTTGTGGACGCCTTCGAGCGTCACCCGGAAGCGGGTATCATCGCGAGCAAGATGCTGCTCTTTGACCAGCGCGACCGCATCCACAC
>JAEUQX010000583.1 GCA_016788625.1 Anaerolineae bacterium | reverse complement strand
AGAGCCGGGCAAACTGCCGCTGCTGGCGCTGCACGGCGGGCCGGGCGCGTGTCACGACTATCTCGAATCGCTGGACGCGATGGCTGATACCGGGCGGCGCGTGATCTACTACGATCAACTGGGCTGCGGCAATTCGCACATCGACGAGTCGCGTCCCGACCTGTGGACGGTTGATCTGTATGTGGAAGAAGTCGATGTGGTGCGGCAGGCGCTGGGACTGGAACGCATTCACCTGCTGGGGCAGTCGTGGGGCGGGATGCTGGCGATGGAATACATGATTCGCCAGCCGAAGGGTGTCGCCAGCGTGACGATTGCCAGTTCGCCCGCCAGCATGATTCAGTGGGTGGCGGAGGCCAACAAGCTGCGCGACCAACTGCCGCCCGATGTGCAGGCCACGCTGCTCAAGCACGAGGCGGACGGCACGACTGACCATCCCGACTATCAGACGGCCATGCAGGTCTTCTATGACCGCCACGTGTGCCGCATCGTCCCCAACCCGGAGTATGTCGCCCGCAGCTTCAGCAAGCTGGCGCAGTACCCGGAGGTGTATCACACCATGAATGGCCCCAGCGAGTTTCATGTGATCGGCACGCTCAAGAATTGGGATGTGATTCCGCAGTTGGGCAAGATCAACGCGCCCACGCTGGTCACGTCCGGCAAGTATGACGAGGCCACACCAGTGATCGCCCAGACTGTTCACAACGGCATTCGCGGGTCGGAATGGGTACTGTTCGAGAACAGCTCGCACACCGCCCACGCCGAAGAAGCCGAACGTTATATGCAGGTGTTGGGCGCGTTCATCAGCAAACACGAGTAAGACATACAGATCGGCGCGGGTTAGCCTGCCGCCAGGACGGATTAAAAGTCAGTTGTCTGGTTACGTAAGGATGGAGAGATTTACATGGCAACGTTCACCCTGAAAAAAGAACAGAAGACGTTTTCGTTCAGCGCGGCCAACCCGCCTGTGCTGGAAATTGACAGCGGCGATACCGTGACGTTTGAAACCGGGGATGCCGCCTATGAGCGTTTGTCCAAGGGCGAGTCGGTGGAGGCCATCGGGCTGGGGAACTTCAACGCGGTCACTGGCCCGGTGGTGGTACGCGGCGCACAGCCGGGTGATGCGCTCAAGATCGAGATTCTCGATGTGCAGGTCACGCGGGCGTGGTCGGTGTGGCTGCCGGACTTCGGCGGGTTGGGCAAGCAGACCAAAGAACTGCGCGTGAAGCAAACCCCGTTGAAAGACGGGCGCGCCTACATTAATGACCACTTGAGCGTGCCGATTAAGGCGATGATCGGCTGCATCGGCGTCGCGCCTGCGCAGGGCAGCGGCTCGACCTTCATGCCCGCTTACCCGTTCGGTGGCAATATGGATTTGCGCGAGATGTCACCCGGCGCGACGCTGTACCTGCCTGTGTTCGTGGCGGGCGGGCTGCTCTCGATGGGCGATCTGCACGCGGCGATGGGGACGGCAGAACCGACCTGGGTGAGTCTGGAAGCGGCGGGCAGCGCCACGCTGCGCATCAGCATCGCGAAGGGTATGAACCTGCCTTACCCGCGCCTGGCTTTCGGCGGCGCGACCTACTGCGTGGGCATGGGCGAGACGCTGGAGCAGGCGCATCAGGTGGCGCTCGATCAGGCCTTTGATCTGCTGGTGAAGGACAAAGGTCTCGACCCGTTCGACGCTTACGCCTACGTGAGCGCCTGCGTCGATATGCGGCTGGGCGGCCCCGCGACGGGCGTAGTGCTGGCCGTCGTGCCGGATCTGTAGCCAACCCGCAGCCGCGATACAGTTTCCATCAGCACTTGAAACGAGGCGTGAACATCCTCACGTCTCGTTTTATACCTCGTTCGGGAGATTACCTATCACTGTGCTGTAGACACACCCTTAGCGGGGTTTCCTTCGGTCAGAGGTACACGAGGCCGCTGCTGTCCGGCGGCTCGCTCGCGAAGCACTAAGCGGTCTGGGAGGTGTGTATTTCAACGTCAACTATCCCGTATTTTGTTGACATAGCTTATCAATACGGGGATTATCTCGCTGTCATCTACGATTCTCTCATCACTGCTACCGTCTTCATGATGATATAGATATACTCTGTAGGTCTTACCCACCTCTTCGCACCAGATATGAACTCGTGTTTCCTTATTGGGTACCTTAAGAAACAGCGTTGACAAAGAAGTGCCGGGCAACACGTCAGCAAAGTTTGCATCCTCCCTTATGCGCGGGATTAGCTGTATCATCCCTTTAGCATGTTCTGAATATCTGCTGTGAATGTAGATTTCTTGATAGTCTGTTAATACGTCACCCCAATTGCCGAATGACATGCTGATTCCTTTCTCATTCTCTCTGTTGCGGTGCCATACCTGCCTATTTGAAACTTAATATCAGATCTGGCTCAAGAAATAAATGGCTTGAGAAAGTTCACTTTCATCGATGGGTTTGTTGAGAAAAGTATTCGTCCCTGCCTGGATCGCGGCACGCATCCATTCGGGGTCATTGGCACGATTCATCATGATTATTTTGGTAGTTGGTGTCACTGATTTAATCGCCTTAACTAACTCTATGCTATTCATATCATGGGTGCTTGCATCTACGAGAACGGTATCTGGCAAAGTTTCTTTTGCCCGACTTATACCATTGAGGCCGTTTTCTTCAGAACCGATTAGTTGGATATCTCTTGTTTCTGACAAGAACCGAGCAATAATGGTTCTTGTTTCAACGCTTCCACCAATAACTAGAACCTGAATCTTATGATCTTCATTCCGAGTCATATCCTATTGTCCCCTGGCCTTCACCCGATCTGGCAGAGTGTGCATAACACCCCCCATTGCCACTCGCCAACGCTATACGATGGTGCTTTAGTCCTATCGAAATACGTGCGTTAATAACAATCCTCTAACTCGCCCTCGTACCCTGATACTATACGGCCTTTCGTGAAAAACGTATACACTCGGTTGAGGATTGATTAACCGAGCATT
>JAEUQX010000530.1 GCA_016788625.1 Anaerolineae bacterium | reverse complement strand
GTCATGCGGCGCGGAACCCTGCGCCAGCACGCCGCGCAGCACATTCAGGCTGTGCAGCTGTTCGCTGCGTTTGAGGCGGCGAAAAAGGGTCATCAGGTCGGGCGAGAGCGTCTCGGCAGCCAAGTCCCAATCCACCGGGCGCGAAAAAGCCAGCAACGCGCGCAGCCCCTGCTTCAAACGTTGGGCAGCCGCCATGCTTAATTCAGGCCCATCAGCGTGAAGGCCAGCGAATACGTTGGCTGGCTGATGATCATGCCCAGGATATTCAGGCCGGGAATGCGCAGGAAGCTGAGCAGGATCAGGCCGAGCAGGATGTAGTTGGTGGTCTGCGCGTGCTTCTGCCAGGTGTAGGCCAGGTCAGGCGGCAGCAGCGCCAGGACAATATGCCAGCCGTCGATGGGGAATACGGGCAGCAGGTTGAAGATGAACAGCAGGCAGTTCCAGAAGACGATCTGCCCAAAGAGCAGCGCCAGCGATGTTTCGATGTTGCCGGTTTGCCCGCGGAAGATCGCATTGAACATCTCGAACTGCGATACAGGCAGGAAGCGCAGCAGGATGCCGAAGATGATCGCCAGCAGCAGATTGGAGAGCGGCCCGGCTGCCACCGCCGCCAGGAAACCCCAGCGCGGATTGCGCATCCGGTGCGCGGCGATGGGCGCAGACCCCAGGATGCCGAAGCCGATCAGCACGAACATCAGAAAGCCCAGCGGATTGATGTGCACCATCGGGTTGAGCGTCAACCGCCCCTCACGCGCGGGCACCGGGTCGCCCATCAGGTGGCCGATGTAATTATGCGCGAATTCATGCACCGTCATGCCCAGCAAGACCGCGATGAGCACCGCGATGATCGATTGTACGCTGAGATCGTTAAAGAGCAGCACTACCCATCTCCATTTCCACACAAATATCGTGCGTAGTATAGCACACTCAGGCAAGCCGCCGTGACGACACTGCCGCTTTGGGGTTAATCATGGTAGAGTCGGCGCGCAACCAGTCTTGAGGATGGGCGCGCATGGACGAGATCACAGTGGGCAGCCGCGTGCGGATGCGGAAAAAGCACCCCTGCGGCAGCGATGAATGGACGGTGTTCCGCCTGGGCGCGGACATCGGCATCCAGTGCGCGGGCTGTGGGCGGCGGGTGCTGCTGCCGCGCGGCGACTTTCAAAAACGGCTCAAACAGGTTCTGACAGATCACGCGGAACAACAGCGAGAGGAATAGACCGGGATGAAACGAGTATTGTTTTTGTTCTCCGATACAGGCGGCGGTCATCGCGCGGCTGCGGAAGCCATTCGCGACGCGCTGCTGATCCGCCACCCGGACGAGGTAACAGCTGAGATTGTCGATGTCTTCCGGGCATATTCACCTTTCCCGCTGAAGTACATGCCGGAGTTCTACCCCTGGTTGGTCAACCGCAGCAAGTCGTCGTGGGCGATGGGCTATCACCTGACCAACTCGCGCGAGAGCGTGCAACTGCTTTCACTGGGCATCTACAACTCGATAGAAAAAGGGCTGAAGCGGATGCTGGAAGAGCACCCGGCGGACGCCATCGTCTGTGTGCATTCCGTGCTGAACAGCCCCACCATGCGCGCGCTGCGCCAGCTTGAACAGCGCCCGCCCTATATCACCGTCGTCACCGATCTGGTCTCGACGCACCACTTCTGGTACGACCGCCATGTGGACCGCTGCCTGGTGCCGACGCAGCAGGCGTATGAGCGCGGCCTGCGCAGCGGGCTGAAACCGGAACAGATGCGCGTGACAGGGCTGCCCGTGCACCCACATTTCGCCGAGCGGCTGAAGGCCAAGGCTGCCGCGCGTGCTGAACTCGGCTGGAACCCCGACCTGCCGACCATCGTGCTGGTAGGCGGCGGCGAGGGCATGGGGCCGCTGTACAAGACTGCCCGCGCGATCAACGACGAGCGCCTGAACTGCCAGTTGGTGATCATCGCCGGGCGCAACCAGCAGTTGAAAGAGAAACTGGAAAGCAGCGAGTGGAACCAGCCGACGCACGTCTACCCGTTCGTCACCAACATGCCTGTGATCATGGCGGGCGCGGACATCCTGGTGACGAAGGCTGGCCCGGCCACGATCTGCGAGGCCTGCATCGCCGGGCTGCCCGTGATCCTCTACGACGCCATCCCCGGCCAGGAGACGGGCAATATTGACTTTGTGGTGCGCAGCAACGCGGGCATCTTCGCCCCCACCGCCCGCGCGGTGGCCGATGCGGTGTCGAGCTGGCTGGCGGAAGGGCCGCAGGGGTTGCAGCGCCGCTCCGAAAACGCGCGCAGCCTGGGACGCCCCAACGCCGTGTGGGAGATCGCCGACGAGGTGTGGCAGTACGCGCAAATGCCGCCGATCCATAACCCGCACCGCCCCTCGCTGGCGCAGCAGTCGCAGCAGTACCTTAAGCAGTACATGCGCGTGCCGAGCAAAACACGGCGGTTCTAGGTCGGTAGACGGTAGTCTTTAGTCGATAGTCAGTAGTCTTTAGTGCCTCATCCGACAAGTATCCATCGCAAATCGCGAGTAGGGACACGGCAGTGCCGTGTCCGCTTGAAGGATCTACTGGACACAGCATTTAGTCTCTAGTCGTTAGCGGATAGTCATCTGCTGCACAGTCTGATGGGTGGTTATCCTCAAGGGGTCACGGCGCACTATGCTGTTGCCCCTTTTTGTTTCGCCGATCATCCCATTCTGGATATACTGATGACATAGCGTCCACTACAGCAGCTGGCGAGGCGCATATGGCCGACGTATTCATCAGCTACTCCCGCCGCGATACCGCGTTTGTGCGCCAGCTCTTCGAGGCGCTCAAGCAGCAGGGGCGCGAGGCCTGGGTCGATTGGCAGGGCATCGACTACTCGACGCGCTGGTGGGAGGAAATCTGCCAGGGCATCGAGCGCGCCGATAACTTCGTGTTGGTCATCAGCCCGGACTCGCTCACCTCGGAATACTGCCAGCGCGAGATCGCCCACGCCCGCCAGCACAACAAGCGCATCATCCCCTTCGTCTACCGCGAGGTGGACGAGAAAGCGCTCGCGGGCGAGTGGTACAAGCAGCCCTACGAAACGCTGGC
>JAEUQX010000538.1 GCA_016788625.1 Anaerolineae bacterium | reverse complement strand
ATTATGCACCTGCTGCGCAACGCCGTCGATCATGGCGTTGAGCCAGCCAACGAGCGCGAGCGGCACGGCAAGAACCGCGCTGGGCGTGTGCTGCTCACGGTCGAGCAGCGTGGCAAGGAAATCCTGATTAAGGTTAGCGACGACGGACGCGGGCTGGATGCGTTCCGCCTGGGACGCGCTGCCGTCCACGCCGGGCTGATGACCTCGCAGGAAGCGGCCAACCTGACGACAGAAGAGGCGCACAACCTGATCTTCCATCCTGGCCTCAGCACCCGTGAGCAGGTCACAGCGCTCAGCGGGCGCGGCATGGGCATGGATATCGTGCGGACGCGCGTCGAGAGTCTGCGCGGGCGGGTGAGCGCGCAGAGCATACCCGGCAAGGGCAGCACCTTCACGCTGCGCATCCCGCTCTCACTGACGCGGCTAAGCTGCATCCTGCTGCGGGCGGGCGGGCAGGATTTCGCCGTGCCTTCGACTGCCGTCACACGCATGATGACGCTGCCGCGCGAGCAGTTGTTCAGCGCCGAGGGTCGCCCGATGCTGCTGCTCAACGAGCGCCCGTTGGCCGTCGTCTCGCTGGCGGAAACACTCGGCCTGCCGGAAACCGCCACCGAAGGCGATGAGATCACGCTGATGGCACTGGCGGTTGGCGAGCGCGCGGTCGTCTTTCAGGTCGAGTCACTCTACAGTGAACAGGAACTCGTCCTCAAGCAGCTTGGCCGCGAAATTTCCGAAGCGCCTTTCATTGCCGGGGCGGCGCTGCTGGGCACGGGCGTGGTGATCATTGTGCTGGATCCCAACGACCTGCTGCGCGGGGCGGGCAATCTGCGCCCGGCTGCTGTTCAGGCCAGCACACAGGCGAGCATCGCAGCGCCGCAGCGCACGCGTGTGATGATCGTCGATGACTCGATCACGACGCGCACGCTGGAAAAGCACATCCTGGAGACAGCGGGCTTTGAGGTTTTCGTAGCCGTCGATGGACAGGAAGCCTGGGAAAAGCTGACCGAGATGAGCGTGGATGTGGTCATCGCGGACGTAGAGATGCCGCGCATGAACGGCCTGGAACTGACGCGCCGCATCCGCGACCACGCGCCGCTCAGCCGCCTGCCCGTGATTCTGCTCACATCGCTCGCCAGGCCGGAACAGCGCGAAGCCGGGCTGAAGGCCGGAGCGGATGCCTATCTGGTCAAGTCACAGTTCGACCAGGCAGAGCTGCTGCGGCTGATTGAAGCCGTATTGTGAGGGAGCAATACACAGGATCACCCCCTCACCCCCATTGGAGATACGCTCAAGGCTGTTCGCGGACACGGTGGCGTGTCCCTGCGAACGCTCGCGAACAGCGCTAGATACTTCCCGGATGAAGCACTTATGCCGGGGTGGGAATCCGTTCGACCATCGCGACTTCGTTTTCCGCCTTGCGCCAGTTGACCGTCGGCAGAATCAGGCGTTGATCAATGCGGTCGCGATGCTTGAGGGTTAGCGCAATCATGCTTTCAAGCTCGGCATCGTCCAGCAGATGCGGCTGGAGACCCAGATCGAGCAGGCGCGTGTGCACCACATTGTAGTAGTGGTTTTCCGATTCGACGCGCGGATTCGAAACCACCTCACGCTGCACCGACAACCCCATACGGGTTCCGACCCGTTCCACCTGCGCGGCCAGATCGTTGATCGAGAACCATTCCGTGATCTGGTTGAAGACCCGGTACTCTCCGGACGCAGGCTGTGACTCAATCGCCAGTTCGATACAGCGCACGGTATCCTTGATGTTGATATAGCCGCGCGTCTGGTTGCCGCTGCCATAGACGGTCAGCGGGTAGCCCGTAGCCGCCTGAATGCAGAACCGGTTGAGCGCCGTGCCGTAAATCTGATCGTAGTCAAAACGAGTTGCCAGTTCTGGATCGAGGGCGGTCTCATACGTTTCCGCGCCATACACCACACCCTGGTTCAGATCGGTCGCGCGGATGCCCCAGATGCGGCAGCAGAACATGATGTTGTGCGAGTCGTGAACCTTGCTGAGGTGATAGAACGAACCGGGCTGCTTGGGGAACGGCAGCACGTCGCGGCGTCCCTTGTGTTCGATCTCAATGAAGCCTTCTTCAATATCGATGTTCGGCGTGCCATATTCGCCCATCGTCCCCAGTTTGACCAGATGGCAGGATGGGGCGAATTCCTTGATGGCGTACAGCACGTTCAGCGTACCAATCACGTTGTTGTACTGCGTATAAACGGCGTGCTCACGGTCGATCATCGAATACGGCGCGGCGCGCTGTTCGGCGAAATGCACCACGGCGTCCGGCTCAAATTCCTGAAAGGCGTGCGCCAGCGCTTTGTAGTCGGTCGCATCGCCGTGATACTTGGTGATCTGTTTTCCGGTCAGCTCTGCCCAACGTTCAATGCGGCGCTGGAGGGACTGGATCGGCAGCAGACTGTCGATACCATGTTTCAGGTCAAAGTGCCGCCGGGCCAGGTTGTCAAAAACGGCAACGTCGTAACCCTTCTGCGAAAGATAAATGGCCTGGGGCCAGCCAAGATAACCGTCTCCACCCAGGATCAAAATGCGCATTGTTTTCCTCCTCTAGGATTCCACACAAGTTGTATAACCTGAGCAATCCAGGGGAGTTACGTCTAGGTATAGATATCTTAATATTTTCGAGACTTGAATAATTCTATAGCGAATATCGTTTCTGCTATTGTGCGGCTCGTATCATTTCTGCAATGACGGCCTCGAGCCGCAATCTCCCGCCAAGTGTGATGCCTAGCTGCGGCAGCACGCGGCTTACCAGGACATTTTCCGGCGCTGTACTGGGCGCAGGCGGCAGCGGACCCGGTCGCCCGGCCAGCGCGCGCGCCAACTGAACGACCTCCCGGTGCGTGACATACAGGTCGCTCAGGTGTACCGCATCGATTCCGGTGATGTCCTCAGTCAGCAAATGGCCGATGACCCGCGCCACATCCCCGCCATAGACCTCGGTTCCGCCGCCGGATGACGAGATGCGCTCATTCTTGAGCACGGCCTGAATCAGCCCCCACCATTTCGAGCGTTCCAGCGGCCAGGTGATTCCATAAACCCCGGTGGCACGCACTGTACAGGTTTGCATATCGCCGCTGTGCGCAAAACTTTGCAGAAACGCCTCAACTGCAGCTTTGTACGCGCCATAATGCGTATCCGGCGAAACGGGATGCGTTTCGTCCAGCACGCGCCCCGGCTCAGTCCGCGAAAACACCGCCCGACTGGAGAGAAAGATGAAGCGTTTGACGCCTGCCGTGCGCGCTGCCATCAACAACCGCAGCGAGCCGTTGAGGTTTGCCTCCAGCCAAGCGGGTAAATCCTCGCCCTCCCCGCCCCGATAGCGACCGGGAACATGCTCATAGGCCAGGTGCACAACCGCATCTGCTCCGTCAACGAGGCGCGCTAACGAGGCCTTCGATGTCAGGTCGCCTTCAACCCATTCCGGCGGCACAGCAAACCCGCTGCGATCAGACCCAGGCCGCGCCAGCCCGCGCACCACCAACCCGCGCTGCTGCAATTCCGCTGTAACAAAACGACCGACGTAACCCGTCGCGCCTGTGATGGCAATACAAGACATAGCCACTAAACTTCCCTGGTGTAATCCGGCAGGCGTACATCGCCAAGATGGGTGACAGTCTCGTGCGCACCAGCAGCCCGCAGTTCGGCCTCGCTCAACGCGTGAACCAGCCCGATGACGTGGCCGATACCACAGGCCAGCGCGTCCGCCACGCCGGAAGCACTGTCTTCGACCACAACGCAGCGCTGCGGGTCACTGTTCAGCAGATGGGCGGCGCGGGAATGCTGCTTGCGGTTGGTGGAGCGGTCGATCACGTCTTCGCCCGCCAGTATCAGGTCGAATAACGCGGGCATTCCGATGAGGTCAAGCACCCGCAGCAGCTTCAGACGCTGTGATCGCGAGGCAATCGCCACATACCAACCGTGCTCGTGTGCCCGACGAATCAGGTCGAGGCTGCCCGGCATCGGTCTCAACTGCCCAGCCTGTTCGAGGAACAGTGCATTCTTGCGCGCCAGCAGCAGTTGTTTCATGCTGTCGCTGAGGTCATCCACTGCGCCAACGGATGAGCGGAGCCACAGGCGGAAAATCGCGTCCAGGCTCAGCCCGACCAGTTGGGTATAACTGCCCTCGATCTGGATGCCGAGCAGTTCATGAAATGCCTGATTCCAGCAGTCGAACTGGATTGGCTCGGTATCGGCCAGGACGCCATCAAAGTCCAGGATCAGCACGCGGCGCGGTGATGTGGTCATCATGGCTGTCTTGGAACTGGAGGCGGAAGCTGATCAGGCAGGCGGCCATGCTCAAACACCTGCCACCAGACCTCAATCACGGGGCGCAGCATATCGCGCTTGGGGTGATTCTCCTCCCAGGGTTTCTCGTACTGGTAGTGCACCACTTTGATGCGATCCCAGTCCCAGAGGTCGGGCAGGTTGAACCAGACATACTGAAGCGTGTTATAGATGTACGGCAGGCCGTGCCAGTCTGGAAAATAGGTCTCCAAAAAGGTCTGGTCGGTGCGTCGCCAGAACGCCTCAGGCTGGTCAAGTACGCTCAGCATGGCTTCGAATGTGCGGCGGCTGGGCTGTGCGACGAATACGCCGCTGTTCAGTCGATGGAAGTCCGCCAGGGATTCGTACAGATTGGGCGCGGCGGCAAACTCTGGATAGCTGAACAAGCGATCAATATTGTGAATGACCAGCGTATCGGCATCCAGAAACACGACGCGCTCGTGCTGTTCCAATTCCCACAAACGCAGCTTGACGAAGTTGAGCAGCGGATCGTGGAACAGCGGCTTGCTGCCCTTCGTGAACGGCGCTTGCGCGTGCTGCGCCTGGCGGGTATGCCGTGCGCGGAACGCATCGGACAGTGGCAGCGGGTCTACAACGACGATACGGCAGCCCAGCGCTTGCAGTTCATCCAGGCCATCCACCCCCGCGACGGCCAACACTGTGAGCGGCCACTGCGCCCCGCACATCGTCAGCGACCGCGCCAACGCCCGCGCGCCAATTACATAATCCGCGTTGGCAACCAGCGTCACATAACTGTTCAATACGTGCTCCATCTGTGCAGCAAACTCCGCGAAGATGCCAACTCTACCGAAGATGCGCCCGACGAGCAATCGGCAAAGAATGTCGTCAAAATTCACGATTTGTTTCATGTGGAATACCTGACAGGTGCGTTTGCGCGGTCTGGCTGTGTTCGTGTATCGTTGAAATGGAAGAGCGCTGCTTGCTCGTCAGCATAAATTCTCTTTTCGAACGGATTGACGACGGATAGGACACAAGCCGACGAGGACAGAACCATGAGCAAAACATTCGAAGCGCACCAGATGACCTTCATCGCCAAAACGCTGTGGTTTGTGCCGGGGCGTGTTGTCACTGGAGAAATCGAACTCGGTGACGTGCTGCGGCCCGATGCCCCGCCAAGCGGTGACATGGCGCCGCCCAATTGCAAGGTCATGGCAATCGAGACCTATGGTGAAGCCATCGACTTTCTGAGCGAGGGCACGACCGGCGGCCTCGTCATTCAGGTACCGCATACCGAGGGTGATGCGTTCATGCAGGCGCTGCCTTCGGTCGTCCTGCTGAAAACCGAGGACTGATGCCGCAAGACCGCATCCGCGTGCTGATCGCGGAGGACAGCCCAACCGTGCGCCAGCAGCTCACCCGGCTGATCAATGACACACCAGGGTTACAGGTGATCGGTGAAGCGCGTGATGGCGCGGAGGCCATCCAACTGACCGAGTCGCTCAAGCCCGACGTGATCTCGATGGATATTCGGATGCCCGTGCTGGACGGACTGGAAGCTACGCGGCGCATCATGGCGCGCCATCCAACGCCGATTGTGATGGTCAGCGGCCTGCTCGACAGCGAGATCAACCTCTCATTTCAGGCGCTGGAGGCTGGAGCGTTGGCCGTCGTCGGCAAACCCCCGGCACGTAGCGAAGCGAGCTACGAGGCACGCGGACGGCAGTTGGTCACTACGCTGGCGGCGATGGCCGGGGTGAGCGTGGTACGCCGCTGGGAACGGGCAGAAGAAGTGCCAGTCGTGCCAGTCAGCCGACCACAGCCCGCCCCGAACTTCGATCTGATCGCCATTGGCGCAAGCGCGGGCGGCCCCAGCGCATTGAATATGCTGCTCGGCGCGCTGCCAGCCAGCTTTCCGCTGCCGCTGTTGGTGGTGCAGCACATGCCGGAAGAGTTCATCCCTGGCCTGGCGCGCTGGCTGGCCGAATCGACCGGTTTGAAAGTTACGGTAGCCGAACAGGATATGCCACTCGCTGGCGGGCACGTTTACCTCGCCCCCGGCAGCAAACACCTGAGCGTGGCGCGCATCGCCTCCGGGCTGACGGCGCAGTTGACGCCGAACACCGGGCAGCAGCGTTACTGTCCGGCAGTCGATGTGCTGTTCGACTCAGTGGCGGCGGTGTGCGGCGGGCGCGGCGTTGGCATCATCCTGACGGGAATGGGCGACGATGGAGCGTCCGGCTTGCTGCGCCTGCGGCGCGCGGGTGGACGAACCTTCGCTCAGGATCGTGCAGGCTGCACAGTCTTTGGGATGCCAGCAGCGGCGCTGGAACGCGGCGGCGTAGAACAGATGCTTTCGCTCATGCAGCTGGCGGACGCGCTGCGGCGGTTGGTCTGAACACCCAATTGTCGGGGGGATTGCGGTGGGCGCAAGCCGAATGCAAGCAACCCAACTTATACTATAATGAGATGAAGGAAAGGAGTGGACTGGCACGAAATGTCGTGTCAGATCCAAGCGCAGCATGTTAGATGTGTTACTGATTGAAGACAGCAAAACACAGGCCGCACAGATCAAAGCGATGCTGGAAGGCCTGGGCATGGAAGTGCGTTTGGCCTACGATGGGCTGGACGGCATCCGCTCGGTGATGGAAAAACATCCTGCGCTGATCATCCTGGACGTTAAGCTGCCGGGCATGGACGGTTTCCAGGTGTGCCGCCGCCTCAAACGTTCGCCAGAGACGCAGAACATCCCGATCATCATGCTGACCGAGAAGGATGGCGCGCAGGCCACGATGTCCGGTTTGCAGGCGGGCGCAGATGATTACATTCCCAAAGACATTTTCGCTACTGAACACCTGATCAACACATTGCAGCAGTTAGGGTTGATGGACTGAGCATGGCGCGACCAAAAGGGCCGTATAGTTTAGAACCTCCGGTATTGGGGGTGCGCGTTGAGGCGGCGATGGATATCATGATCGCCCGCAACACTGCCCGCCGCACTGCCAGCCTGTTGGGATTCGCGCCGTCGCATCAGGCACAGCTTGCCAGCGCAGCGGCAACACTGGCCGAACTGGTGCTGAAGACGGGTGAGCCGCACATCGTCCACTTCTGCGGCGTCGCGAATGGCGAAAAGAAGGGTGTACAGCTTTCGACGGCCACACCCTGGCTTTCTGGCGTCTCCGCCAGCAATGTCATGATCGCGCTGCGTTCGAAGATTGGCGACCTGATGGATGAAATTCTGGTTGAAGGCGAGGTCGAACCCACCATCATCATGATCATGTGGCGCAGAGAAGACGATGCCGGTGATGCTGAAGACGACGACGCCGGGTGACTCACTGCCGCTGCTCAGCTTCAATCTGGGCGAGCAGCTTTATGCGCTGCGCATCGATGATGTGGTCGAGGTGGCGGCGATGGTCGAGCACGTCGCTATGCCACAGATGCCGCCTGAAGTCTTAGGTGTGGCGAACCGGCATGGGCAACCGCTGCCACTGCTCGATCTGAGGCTGATCTTCCAACAGCCCGCCGAACCAGTCACCAGCGCGACTGTCTTTATCGTGGCCGCGCAGGGTGACCGCACAGTTGGTTTGGTCGTTGATGAGATTCACCAGGTTGAGTATGCCGATGTCCGACAATTAAGCCAGATCACCGCACCTGCCAAGTACATTCATGGTATCATCAATCATAAGTCAGCGCTCATTCCGATCATCGCGCTGGAAGCACTGCTGGACGCCTATCTAACCCGTCAGAATAGAGATGTTGTTGAGAGTTGACGGTTGTTATGAGTAACCCGAATGGACGCCACCAGGAACGTATCCTGATCGTGGCACGCGACGAACAGCTACGCAGTACCCTCACGGACACGCTCGAATCGGTCGGCGGTTACAGCGTCAACCAGGCCAGCACCTTCGAGGGCGCGCTCAGCGAAATCCTGCTCACCGATTTTGATTTGATCGTCACCGAAACCGAGCTGCCCGACCTGAGCGGCATGGATCTGCTGGCGGTAGTCGGTGGGCTGCGCCCCAAGGCGCGCGTCATCGTCATTGACGACGATCTTTCCGCTAAAAGCGCGGTTGCGGTCTACCGCCTGGGCGCTGTCGATTACCTGTACAAACCACTCAACATGACCTTCGTGCTGATGCAGATCGAACGGCAGCTTGAAGTGCGCCGCGCGCAGGAAGGCCGAACCGAGGCGGTCGAAGCGCCGCGCCACGCCGAAACCACCGCTGACCGCGCGCGCCGCCTGGATCCGCGCACTCGCCCGGTCGCCCTGGTCCTCTCGCGCCAGCAGTTCAAACGCATCAATGCCGAACTCAGCCACCTGCTCGGCCATGTGCGCGCCAGCTTCGTCGGACTCGTGGATTCAGATGGCAATATGGTCGGCGCGGCGGGCAAGCTGGAAGACTATGATCTGCAACTGCTGACGCACGCGCTGAGCATCGACCACAACGCGCAGGTGTCACTGGCGACCATGCTGGAAGAAACCAAGTTTCATTCGTCGTATTTTGAGGGGCAGCACAACGGGGTGTATATCATCGAGTTCGGCACGCCCTACACAGTGTCGCTGGCCGTGATCTGTGCCGCTGATGTCAAGCCGGGCATGGTCTGGCTCTACAGCAAGCGCACTGCTAACCTGATCGACGACATCCTCAAGACCATTCCGCAGCCGAAGAGCTTCCCGCAGCTTCAGAGCTAAACGTTCTCGTAGAGCGCCACCAACTCGCTATCGCTGGCGTTGAGCAGCCCGTTGCTGATGGCATACGCCCCCAGCTCGCCCAAGCGTGCCACCATCTCTTTGGGGAAGATCCCTTTGCGAATCAGTTGATCGAGGTAAATCGCGCCAATTGGCGCCAGCGGAATGACCACGATGACGCGCAGGTTGCTGTAGTTCGTGTTCGTCACCGGGGCTTGAGACAGATCGTTGACGGCGTTATTGGTGAGGATCGGCTCGCCCGTCGCCAGCGCCTGCCGCACGATTTCCAGGCCAGGGAACTTGTCCGACAGCACATCCGACTGTTCGATGTTGTACAGGTCAACGATGGACGGTTCGACATCGCAGGCCACGCCGCGTTCTGCTCCGCTGATGCTCAGCGCTGCCCGCATAAAATTCGAGAGAAAATCTGCGCTCATTCTGCCTGTGTCCTCACTGTCCCGGTGTGTCATCATCTTATCGATCTGCGCCGCCCTTGAACAGGTGAAGTTTATGCAGTATCGGTCAGACGCTCTAGGATGGGGGCAATTCTAATCACAATTGCTGAATTGCACGCGCGATCTGGCGTCATGTTCGAGCCTGCACATCGGGCTGTACGGCAACTGCGCGCGACGATGTTCGATTGTCGTAGTCCTCTTGTGAACTGCTGATCTGCTCAATGTTTTCCTCTGCCCAGTTGCGGATAGCAGCCAGCGGCGCGCAGATGGTTTTGCCCAGCGGCGTGAGCGCATACTCCACGCGGGGGGGGATTTCCGGGTACACGGTGCGCGTGACCATCCCGCTGCGCTCAAGCTCCCGCAGCGTCTGCGAGAGCATCTTCTGAGAGATGCCGCCAATGCCACGCTGCAATTCAGAGAAGCGCTTCGGCTGATCTTCCAGCAGTCCAATCACCAGCGCTGTCCAGCGATCCGCGATCAGATCCAGCACCTGCCGGGTTGGACAGTTGCTGGCATACACATTTGGCGAGAAAACAATCGTTTCCATGGGGTAACTACCTTACTAGAAAGTGCCTACTTCCCATTGTATACCAAATAACCTATAGTAACAATCATGGCGGCAAACACAGGAGTTTTACACATGTCAGATAGCCATCAGCCAACCCTACTGATCACCGGTGCGTCCGGCCATCTGGGACGCCGGGTGATTGAACTGCTGCTCGAAACACAGACCGACAGCACGATTATCGCGACCACCCGTTCGCCGGAAAAGCTGGCGGACTTCAGCAAGCAGGGCGTGGTCGTGCGCCATGCTGATTTTGACCAACCAGACACCCTCGCAGAAGCGTTTGCCGGTGCAGAGCGCCTGCTGTTGATCAGCACCGACGCGCTGGGTGTTCCAGGGCTGCGGATCAACCAACATCGTAACGCCATCAGTGCTGCCGAGCAGGCGGGCGTCAAGCATGTCGTGTATACCTCGCTCATCAAGCCCGACCCGGACTCACCTGTACTGCTGGCACCTGACCATCACAGCACTGAGACCGCACTGGCCGAGAGCCGGGTCGGTTGGACGGTTCTGCGCGAAAATCTGTATGCGGAAGTACTGCTTGGTTCCGTGACTCAGGCCGTGAAGTTTGGCGGCCTGTACAATGCTGCCGCAAATGGCAGGGCTGCCTATATCACGCGTGAAGATTGCGCGCGTGCCGCCGCCGCTGCGCTGGCCTCGTCATTCGAGGGACGCCGAACGCTGGACATCACCGGGCCAGAAGCACTGTCACAGGAAGATGTGGCGGCGCTCGCCAGCAGCATCGTCGGGAAGCCGTTGAATTATGTACCCCTCGAACTGGATGTGCTGCTCAATAATATGGTCAGCGCGGGGCTGCCACGCCCGGTTGCGGAGATCTTCGCTTCGTTTGACACGGCCATCGCGCAGGGACGTTTCAGCGCCGTGACCAACAGCATCGAAGTTCTGACCGGACGCAAGCCGATCAGCATCGCGGAATTCCTCAGCGCCAATCGCGGCGCACTGGCATAAGCAGCCACGGTACTGGTCCTCCCCGCTCGGCAACGCGCTGTGGGGGGACCAGCACTGTGGATACCTCGCTCAATGAGGCTTCACCCAGTCTTGCAGCTTCTGGCGCAGGGTAGTCATCGAAACCGGCTTGCTGATGTAATCGTCCATGCCTGCATCCAGGCAGCGCTCGCGGTCACCATCCAGGGCATTCGCGGTCACCGCAATGATCGGGATGTGCGTCCCGGAAATGCCCTCACGCTGACGGATGATGCGTGTCGTCTCATAACCATCGAGTTCCGGCATCAGGCAGTCCATCAGCACCACCTGGTAGCGTTCTGGCGTCTGGCGCAGGCGCTCCAGCGCTTCCAACCCGTTGGTGGCGATCTCACTACGGTAGCCCAACTTCTCTAGCTGTAGAGACGCCATTGCCGCGTTGGTCGGATTATCATCAACCAACAGGACGCACGGCTTCGTGACCTGCTGGACGATCTGTCGAACTGCCGTCGCGACGACCAGTGTTTGCGAGCCAGATGGCGTATCATCCTCGAAAAGCTCATCGTCATGCGCTTGCCCCGCATGGGCGGAGGCTTTCGCCAGCGTTTCCAGCAGCACAGCCTGCCGCACAGGTTTCACCAGATACGCCAACACATCCAGGGACTGGGCACGCTGCTGATGCTCTTTCGAGTCGTAAGCAGAAAGGACGATAGCGGTTGTCTGGGCGATGAACGGCTGCGAACGAATGGCTTCCAGCAGCATAAAGCCGTCCATATCTGGCATGACAACATCCAACAGCACAATATCGAATGGATCACCCTGCAGGGCGGCATGGTCTAGCAGCGAAAGCGCCTCCGAAGCGCTGCTGACCACACGGTTGCGGATACCCCATCCATCCAGGTACTGCCGCAAAATCCGCTGCTGATTGCGGCTGTTTTCCACGATCAGGACGCGCGCTTCCACGTCCGTAATGACGGGGGAACGCTTCCAGTTGATGCTGCTGGTGGCAAAGGGCAGCGTGAACCAGAATGTTGCCCCACGTCCCTCAACGCTGTTCACACCGATCTCGCCGCCCATCATTTCGACCAGGCGCTTGGAAATGGTCAGCCCCAGGCCTGTGCCACCATATTTGCGCGTGGTGCCACCATCCGCCTGTGTAAAGGGCTGGAACAAGCGTTTGCGCGCCTGTTCGGTCAGTCCGATGCCGGTATCGCTAACGCTGAAACGCACGCGGAGTTCAGTATCTGTAGCTTCATCAACGGTCACTTCGATGATGATCTCGCCGCTTTCGGTGAATTTGATGGCATTGCTGACCAAGTTCATCAACACCTGCCGCACACGCACCACATCACCACGCAGACCGAACAACACCTCCGGCGCGACATAGCTCATTATGGCTACATTCTTCTCGCGCGCTCTGGGGCTGAGGAATTCGACCACGCGCTCGACCACATCTTCAAGGATCAGGTCAACCGATTCGATCATCATACGTCCGGACTCGATCTTGGAGAAATCGAGAATGTCGTTGATGATTGCCAGCAGTGCATTGGCCTCGCCCATGATGATGTTGCCAAATTCGCGCTGTTCCGCCGTCAGGTTCGTGTCCAACAGCAGTTCGGACATGCCAATGATGCCATTCATCGGTGTGCGAATTTCGTGGCTCATCGTCGCCAGGAATTCCGATTTCAGGCGTGATGCCTCAATCGCCTGATCGCGCGCCTGTGTCAGGATGGCCTCAATCTGCTTGTGTTCGGTCAGATCAGAGATGACCGCGATTGAGCCAGCCACCTTGCCATCTTCCCAACGCGGCACACCCGTGATCTGAGCGATGAAGTGGCTGCCATTCGCCCGTATCAGGCGCGTCTCGTAGCTGCTGATAGCGCCAGTCCGGCGTGTGCCAAGCGCCTTTTCAAGCTCTGCGCGGTCTTCCGGAGCGGTCAGGCTGAACGGAGTCTGGTTCATCAGCGCGTCCGGCGAGTAACCGAGCATCCGCGCATATGCCGGGTTGACATATTCAAAGCGTCCCTCAGCATTCGTCACCGTGATGCCCTGGCCGAGATTCTCCATCACCTGTAGGGCGAAATCGCGCTGGCGTTCCAGCTCACTTTCGATTCGGCGGCGCTGTGTGACATCGCGGTTGAAGCCGGCTAACCCTTCGATCTGTCCATCAGAGCCGTAGATCGGCACCTTATTGGAAGAATGCCAGCGGGTCTGACCGTTAGGGCCTATGCTCACCTCTAATTTGTCAAGGATCGGTTCACCTGTTTCCATGAGATGTTGTTCATCTTGGTAAAATTCCTGTGCTAATTCGCGCGGAAAGAAATCGAAATCCGTCTTTCCCAGGACTTCATGAGCATTCTGACACCCAAATCCCTCAACGGAAGCACGATTCACCAGAGTGAAGCGCGACTGGCGATCTTTAAAATAGACGAAATCCGGGATGTTATTAATCACCACGTTGAACAGGCTGCGTTCATAGGCTAACTGCGCTTCAGCTTTCTTACGTTCACTAATTTCGCGCGAGATGGTATGCACTTCGAGCAGCTCTTTTGTCTGCGGATCACGAATGGGGCGGCTGTTGGCCTCAAGCCAGACATATTCGCCCGTATACTTGTGTCGCAAGCGGTGGGAAAACCCGTAAACAGCTTCTCGGCCGCTAAAGATATTCCCTATATAGGTCATGTAGTTGGCTAAATCATCGGGGTGCAGAAAATCCGTCACCGTCTTGCCAATGACATCGTCGGCGTCGTATCCGAGCAGGCGCTTACAGGCCGGGGAGACATACAGGATGCGCCCGTCCAACCCAAAGCGAGTAATGATGTCGGTCGAGTTTTCGGCCAGAAGTCGATACTGCCGCTCACTTTCGGCCAGCGCTGCCTGACGAACAACTTCCTGGCGATTGCGATAGTCCGTAAAGAGCAGGACAACAATCGCGTTGATGACGAAAAACATAGTCGTGTAGATCAGACCATCAAGCGGATAATTCAGCCCTAACAGGCGCAGCAGCCAGATGCAGCCTATCGTGAACAGAGTCAGTGTAATGGTATTACGAATTGGAAAGAGATAGCTGGCGACAACAATCGCCAGCCAACTGAAGTTGAGCGTCCAGGCCGCATTGACGCTGGTATCATGCGTTATGATGACGACACCGAACGTCCCCAACCAGATGATGCCGATCAGCAGATAGCTGCTCCAACGATAGTAGCGCGTGCGGCTGAAGCCACAGCCGAGCAGCGAGAGCGCCAGAATCATCATGCGGATGAGGAACGTGTAGGAACCTGGACCACTATCATGGGGATCGAGCAGATAGAACACGACCGAACCCAGCGTCACGAGCACCGCCAGCGCCAGCAGCACGCCAGCGACCACGCGGGTGCGGAGACCTTCATCTGTCGAAAGGCCGGCGGGAGGCTGCGTCAACAGGGAATATAAACGCCCCAGGATATGGGGCTTTAGACTGCGTCTCATCGGATTGTCCTCATACTTCAGGGGGTGACGTAGATGCTCACGGCCTCGATCAGGTCACTCGGTCGAACAGGCTTGACAATATAGTCGTTCGCTCCGGTCGCCAGGCACACAGCCCGATCCTCGTCCTGACCGCTGGCAGAGACCATAATCACCGGAAGCCCCACAAAACGGTTGTCCGTGCGCAGATGACGCAGCAGGTCGATGCCATCCATCTCCGGCATGGCGATGTCGATCAGAGCCAGGTCGGCGGTCTGGTCATCCAACAGGCGCAGTGCCTCCCGCCCGTTGCCTGCGATCAACACGTCATAGCCGTGATTCCGCAGCGCCAGTGCCAACATACGTTGTGTGACAGGGTAGTCTTCGACCACCAGAATTCGGGTCATGATATGCCTTATGCACACTCAAATCATCTTATACTGCCAGAACATTGCACTTCATGCATCTTCAGTCTAGCATGATTTCGAAAATGGGAACCTCAAGATGCGTCGGCGCGGTAGAGCACACGATCACGTTTGAAACGGCGAACCAACTCACTTGCAGGAATTTCGTGCGCGCCCAACTGCACGGCCAGCGCGCGTTTCTCCGGCGTCAGGTCATAATGCGGTACAAGGCGGTGATCCTGAAAGGCACGGCGTGGCAGCCCCAGGCGCGCGGCGAAGCGGTGTAGTTCGTCCAGGTCGCCATCACAGGCCATGTGCGACCACTGATTGCCCATGTGCCGCACACCGGGCTTGATGGCCGCATCCGGGTAGGTGGTGATTTCGTCAACGTAGATCGCCATTCTTAACCTCCATCTGTACGGTCAGACAGACTAGCGCGCTGACATTGCACACACCTTGAAGCTGCTGCTATGCTGTGAAAATCTGACATTCACGAGATTGTGATACCGCCCCATCCATAGAGGGAAAATCCAGCGAAGCAGATTTGCAGGATATTGCGGAGGACCAGACTGACCATGAATGACGCTCACCAGCACGACTCGCCCTATACGCGCGAACCATTCGATTACAAACCCTGGCGCGAGTTCTATGAATTGCTGAGCGGCGCGGGGGTTGTCGCCGCTCTGGTTATCGCTGGCGTGCTGATCTTCGCCAGCGACCTGCCCGCCTACTGGCAGAATCTGTATATCACGGGCGTAGGCGTCGCGCTCACAGTGGGCATCCTCGACAGGCGCGCCGAGCACCGTGCTACCCAGCAGCGAAAAGACGAACTGATTCTGCAAATGGGCAGCCCGGACAACGCCTTCGCAATAGAGGCCGTGCGGATTCTGCGTTCAAAGGGGTGGCTGACGGATGGGAGTTTGCGGGGGACTGATCTGATTGGAGCGAATTTGCAGCGCGCCCGTTTGCTCAACGCTGATCTGGAATCCGCGAATCTAAGCACGTCCAAGCTGATGTCCGCTCGCCTGAATCAGGCCAATCTCCAGCGGACGAATCTCTCATGGGCGGATCTGGAGGAAGCCAGCCTGCCAGAAGCAACCCTGTACCAGGCTGACTTGCGGAAAACCAATCTGACGGGAGTTTATCTGAACATCGCTGACCTGCAAGAAGCGCGTTTAGATGGAACGCGGCTGTCTGGCGCAAATCTGGAAGCCGCCAATTTACGCGGCGCTACCCTGGAGAATGCTGATGCGCAAAGGGCATCACTGGTGAATACACGCTTGTGCGAAACATCCTTGGTGCACACCAACCTGCAAGAAGCCAACCTTGAGCGTGCTGACCTCTCCGGCGCAAATCTGACAGACGCGAATCTCCAGGGTGCAAACCTGACAAACACCACCTTTTCACCGCAGACCATCCTGCCCGACGGCACGCATTGGACGCCGGACAGCGATATGCGCCGCTTCACCGACCCGAATCACCCCTCGGTCTGGCGCTCCGATGAACCGGGGCGCTCAGCGTTTTGGGGATAATCATGGCCTGATGCGGTATATCCCTGCCGGGTCGGTGAAGTACAGCCAGCCTTCCGGGCTGACCGCAATGTCGATGCGACAGGCGAACTCGCCCAGGTCAACAGGTGCGACCGCGGTGATCGCCGTGCGCGCCTCGTCCAGTTCCGCGCGCAGCAGTGTGCCCGCTTTCCACTGGCAGAAAAACACCTGCCCTTCCCATTCCGGGAACGCCGCACCGTCATACACCACGATGCCCGTTGGCGCGATGGTCGGCGTATAGGAGAGCAGCGGCGCCGCATAATCCGGTAAGTCGAGCATCTCCGTGCCAAAGCACTGCTCGCCGTAATCCGGCCCCCAACCGTAATTCATACCGGGCAGCAGCAGGTTGATCTCGTCGTCGCACTGAAAACCGTTCTCGCTGCCGAAGATACCGTCGCTGAACGAGTCCAGCGTGAAGTCGAAGGTGTTCCGCAGCCCGTAAGCAAATACGCTGCTGTCTGCGAAGGGATTGTCTTCAGCCGGCACGAGTCCCTCTTCAGTCACCTGGAAGCGGTGCAGTTTGCCCGGCAGCGCGTTCAAGTCCTGCGCGTTGGCGGCGTCGCCATAATCGCCAAATGACACATACAGCAGACCATCGGCATCAAAGTGCAGGTTACCGCCGTTGTGCTTCAGTTCGCCGTTGGTGATCGGCACGCTCAGCATCACCTGCGGGTCGCTGCCCACGCCGTCGCGCTCGGTGAAGCGCACGACCTCATTGGCAGGCCAGTCGCGCGCCGTGCCCGGTCG
>JAEUQX010000528.1 GCA_016788625.1 Anaerolineae bacterium | reverse complement strand
CGCCACCGCCGCGACCTGCGCCGACAAATATCGCACTACGCTGGCGCTGACCCGCGCAGGCATCCCCCAACCAGCGGCGCGCGCCGCATTCGACCCGGAGAGCGCAATGCAGGCGATCAGCGACCTGGGCTACCCTGCCGTACTCAAGCCCGTCACCGGATCGTGGGGGCGGCTGCTGGCGCGCGTCAATGACCCCGAGACTGCCGAAGCGATCATCGAACACCGCCAAACGCTGGGCGATTACCAGCACCACATCTACTACGCGCAGCAGTACGTCAATAAGCCAGGCCGTGACATCCGCGCGTTTGTCGTCGGGGAACGCACCATCTGCGCGATCTACCGCAACTCCGAGCACTGGATCACCAACACAGCGCGCGGCGGCAAAGCTTCCAACTGTCCGGTCACGCCGGAACTGAACGATCTGTGCGTCCGCACGGCGCAGGCGGTCGGCGGCGGCATCGTAGCGATTGACGTGCTGGAAGACCCGCAGCGCGGACTGGTGATCAACGAGGTCAACCACACGATGGAGTTCCGCAACAGCAGCGCGCCGACCGGTGTGGACATCGCGGCAGAAGTCGTGAACTACGCCCTGAGTACACCTCACCCCCTGCCCCCCTCTCCACAAATGGAGAGCGGGAACGGCCAAACGGAGTACGCATCGTGAGCCTATTGCGAGTGGGCATTGTCGGGGCGAGCGGCTATACGGGCGGCGACCTGCTGCGCTTGCTGCTCGGCCATCCGAACGTCGAGGTCGTCCAGGCTACGTCGGAGAGTTTCATCGGCAAGTTCTGCTATCAGGTGCATCCTCACCTGCGCGGTCGCACACCGTTACGCTTCATCGGGCGTGAGGCGCTGGAAGCCTGCGATGTGCTGTTCCTGGCGCTGCCTCACGGCGAGGCGCAAAAACACATCGAGCGTTACGCCGCCCTCGCCCCGCGCATCGTTGACCTGAGCGCTGACTTCCGGCTGCGCGATGCAGCAGCTTATCAACAGGCGTATGGCGAGGCGCACGCAGCCCCGGCCTGGCTGGAGCGCTTCGTCTATGGCCTGCCCGAACTGAACCGTGAGGCGCTGCGCAACGCGCAGTATGCCAGCGGCGTGGGCTGCAACGCGACAGCGGCGACCCTGGCGGCCTGGGCGCTGGTCAAAGCGGGCCTGCTGACGGACGCGCAGCCGCTCATCGCCGACATCAAAGTGGGCAGCAGCGAGGCCGGGCGCGAACCGAGCGAGAGCAGCCATCATCCGGCGCGGTCGGGCGTGGTGCGTCCCTTCGCGCTCACGGGGCACCGCCACGAGTACGAGGTTCGACAGTCTTTGGCGGCACACGGCGCGTTCGATGTGCGCTTGGCGATCACCAGCGTGGAACTCGTGCGCGGGGCGGCGGCGGCGCTGCACGTCACGCTGCCAAGCGGGCTGGCGGAGAAAGACCTGTGGGCAGCCTACCGCGCAGCCTGGAACAGCGAGCCATTCGTGCGCGTGGTGCATGAGAAAGGCGGGCTGCACCGCCATCCGGAACCGCGCGTGCTGGCCGGGACGAATTACGCCGATGTGGGCTGGGAATATGACCCAGCGAGTGGGCGCGCTGTGCTGCTGGCGGCCATCGACAATCTGGGCAAAGGCGCAGCGGGTTCTGCTGTGCAGTGCATGAACCTGATGTGCGGCTTCGCAGAGGACGCAGGCCTGGGCTTCGGTGGAATCTACCCGTGAAAGAAAATCCACGAAGGATTTACCACAGCGGCACAGAGAAGCACAGAGGGTGATTTGTAGGTATACGCGCTGGTGACTACCCACTTCGACCAACAGCGAACGACTAAAACCATCGACTAATGACTATCGAGGATGCCAAATTGACCACCATAAACGTACTCAAAATCGGCGGCGGCGCGGGCGTGGATCACGCGGCGGCGCTGCGCAATCTGGCGGCGCGCGTACAGGCGGGCGAACGCTGGGTGCTGGTGCACGGCGCGAGCGACGCAGCCAACCGCCTCTCCGAACAGGTCGGCTACCCGGCGCAGACGCTGGTCACAGCGGGCGGGCACACCAGCCGCTATACCGACGCTCGCACAATTGAACTGTACAGCGCGGCGGCAGGATCGGTTAACCAACAGATGACCGCGCAGTTGGCAGCCGAAGGGATTCGCGCAGTCGGGCTGGCCGGGCCGAACGTGATCTACGCGCGGCGCAAAGGGGCGCTGCGGGCAGTCGTCAATGGGCGGCAGATGATCGTGCGCGATGATTACACCGGGACGATTCACGGCGTGGATGATGCCCTGCTCACCGGGCTGCTGGACGCAGGCATGACTCCTGTTGTCGCGCCGCTGGCAATTGGTGAGGAATACGAGCGGCTGAACGTAGATGGCGACCTGGTAGCGGCGACGATTGCGCGGACGCTGCACGCCGACGCGCTGATCATCCTGAGCAATGTGCCAGGGCTGCTGCGAGATGTGCACGATGCTGGCTCGCTGATCGCCAACTTCTCTCTGGACGCCCTGCCCCACAATGAAGGCTACGCGGCAGGCCGCATGAAGAAGAAACTGCTGGCCGCGCAGCAGGCGCAAATCGCGCGCGTTATCCTGGCGGACTCGCGCGTCGCGCAGCCGCTGGATGCAGCCTTGGCCGGCGGCGGCACACATATAACAGGACTTACCACAGAGGCGCAGAGAAGCACAGAGGAAATACAGAGAGCTAGAATTATCCAGGCGTAGAGATTATGGAAGGGCTAGATCGTGAAGCAGCCTCAGTTGGACACCAGTGTCAATAGACTTACTGAGGCCGTGATTGGTGCTGCAATTGAAGTTCACCGTGAATTGGGACCAGGATTCCTGGAAGCAGTGTACGAAGATGCGCTGTGTATTGAACTCGAAGCGCGTGGGATCGGTTTTGTCCGCCAGGCACCCATTCAGGTGCTATACAAAGGAAATCCGGTTGGTCAAGGGTTCATTGACATTTTCGTTGAACAGCGGCTGGTGGTGGAACTAAAGGCGGTGGAACAACTGCTGCCGATTCATACCGCC
>JAEUQX010000525.1 GCA_016788625.1 Anaerolineae bacterium | reverse complement strand
GGCCATTTCTGCGGTCAGTTTCTCTGCCGGGCGCATATCGCTGACGCGGACGTGCGCGCCGATGGTCGGCAGCCAGCGGGCGAGCGCCTGCCCCTGCCGCGCAAAGCCCAGGACGGCAACCGTTTTGCCGAAGAGTTTATCGGTCTTGCTCGTTCCGTTCAGGCTCATGAGGATGTCACCAAAGAAGTGATGAGGGAAGAGACATTTGAGCCAGAGAGGCGCGGAGGAAGAAGGGAGCGGTTGTGTTTTGCAGGGACACGACATGTTGTGTCCGCCAACCTGAACGTAGTTCGTGCGGACATGCGACGGCACATCCCCCACAGACCCTGTGAGTTTTCAGCGCGGGCATGAGTACCCGCCACGCCTATTCCTACGGTTCTTAACGCATTACTCATTACGCTTCGCTCATCACTCGTTACTTTTTTTCACAGCAGCGCCAATGCCACGCCGATCATCGCCGAGAGCAGTCCGACCAGCCAGAAACGCTGTACCACCTGCGTCTCGCTCCAGCCACCTTTCTGGAAGTGCAGATGGATAGGGGCCATGCGGAACAGGCGCTGACCGATGCCAGTCACGGGGTCTTTTGTGCGTTTGTAGTAGGTGACCTGCAAAATCACGCTGATCGTCTCCGCTACCGGAACAATCGCGATGATCGGCAGCAGCAGCCACTGCCCGGTCATAATCGCCACCGTGCCCAGGGTCGCGCCCAGCGCCAGCGAGCCAGTGTCGCCCATGAAGAGCTGCGCCGGGTGCGCGTTATACCACAGAAAGGCGAAACACGCGCCGACCAGGATGAAACAGAGCTGCGTCAGGAAGACCTGCCCTTGCAGGAAAGCGATCACGCCATAGCCAGCGAAAGCACTGGCAGTGATGATGCCTGCCAGCCCATCCAGCCCGTCGGTGAAGTTGACGGCGTTGGACATGCCGATGATGTAGAAGACCGTGATGGGGATGAACAGCAGTGGGCTGATTTCGATGGGGAAGGGCAGCAGCGGGATGATGACCTGGTTGGCGTACTGAAAGCCGCCCTCGTACAGCGATATGATCACCGCGACGGCGGTTGCCAGTGCCAACTGCCCGGCGAACTTGGCGCGAGCGGAAAGTCCCTGCCCGGTTACGCCGCGCGAATTCTGGATGCCTTCCCAGTCATCGAGCAGGCCGAGCAGCGAAAAGCCGATCAACACAGCCAGCGGCAGCAGCACGCTCGACCCGGTGATGACATCGTTCGGGCGGATGACGCTGACGAGATTCAGCGCCAGCGAGATTAGCACGACCGGGACGACGATCATGATGCCGCCCATCGTCGGCGTACCCATCTTCTTCTGATGTTCCGCGCTCAACTCGACCTGAATCAGCTTGCCGATTTTCAGACGGCGCAGAATTTCAACAAATGGCCCGCCCCAGATCACCGCCAGAAGGAAGGTGATACCGCCGACGGCGATTGCAAACGGTAAGCGTCCAACCATGATAATCCTATTCGTTTATTGTTCAACGCTGCACGGCGTCCACTGCGCCACCCTGGGTTTCCAGCGCCAGTCGCACATCATCACGTGGGATTTCCATCAGCACCACCAAGCGCTCGGCCAGGCGGCGGAAGATCGGCGCGACGACCTGGCTGGCCCAACGCCCGGTTCGGGGTTCATCCAGCTTGATCAGGACGATCACCTGCGGGTCGTCAGCGGGCAGGAAACCAATAAAGCTCATGATCCAGGCGTCGCTGCGGTAGCTCACGGGGGTTGGGATCTCTGCTGTGCCCGTCTTGCCCGCGACGGTATAACCAGGCAGCGAGGCATCTTCATCCAAACCATCCCGCACGACTGCCACCATCATATCGCGGACGAGGTGTGCTGTCGCCTCGGAGATGGGGCGACCGAGCGCAATCGGTTTGGAAGGTACCACCTGGCCGTTTGTGACGATCTTGCTGACGATGTTGGGCTGCATCATCAGGCCATCGTTGGCGATGGCGGAGACGGCCGTAATCAGTTGCAGCGGCGTCACGGCCATGCCCTGGCCGAAGCTGTTTGTGCCCAGGTTGCTCTCGCTCCAGTTGGCATCACCAGGAATGAAAACAGTGCCTCCCGCCTCACCCTGCAAATTGACACCCGTCAATCGCCCGAAGCCGAACTTGGATAGGTAGGTGTAGAAGGTGTTCGGCCCCATGCTTAGCGAGATGGTGGCCGCGCCGACGTTGTACGAGTTCACCAGAACACTGGTGGTATCCACGACGCCATGCGCCAGGCGGTCCCAATTTTCGACCACTCTGCCGCCGATCTCAATACGGCCCTGATCAGTGTATGTCCACTCGCGTGAGATGATGCCAGCGTCGAGCGCGGAAGCCACCGTGATAACCTTCATGATTGATCCCGGTTCAAACTGCGCACTGATGGCCGGGTTGCTCCAATCGGCAGCGTTCTGCACATCCAGATAGGCGTTGGGATCGAAGGACGGCCAACTGGTCATGCCCAGGATGTCGCCCGTGCGCGGGTTCATAACGATGATGGTGCCGCCGACCGCGTTGGTCTCTGCTACGGAGAGCGCCAGTTCACTTTCAATCAGGTACTGAATGTCGCGGTCGAGTGTCAGATAGATGTCGCTGCCCCGGTCGGCTTCCTGCTCCGGCGGCAGGTCGAAGGGGATATTGCTGATCACTTCACGGCGCGGACGCCCGGCGAGCTGATCCTGGAACTTGCCCTCGACGCCATAGTAACCCTGCAAATCGCCGCTGACGAAACCCAGGATTTGCGCGGCCAGCGTGCCCTGAGGGTAACTGCGGCGCGGTATCTTGTCGATTGTCAGCGCGCTCAGGTCGAGCAGCTCGACCTGCTGGCCGATCTCAGCGTTGACGCGTGGTGCGAGCAGCACCCATGACTGGTCACTGTTGACGGCTTCGTAAACCGTCAGTTCGTCCAGATTGAGGATCGAGGCTAACTGCGTGGCGACCCTGGCGCGGTTCGAAACGAGGTTCGGGCTGATGCCGATGCGATATTCCAGCGTGTTGACGGCCAGCCGCTGTCCGGTGTGATCATAGATTGTGCCGCGTGCGGAGGCCAGGCTGATCGTGCGATCGTAATCCGGGCGCAGTTCCGCCGCGACTTCCGGTGCAAGCTGCTGAAACGAAATCATTTGCAGCAGCAGAACACCGCTGAAGATGATCATGCCGATGATCACAAAAGGCAGGCGCTGGTTGAAATAATCCATCTGCGTTTGCGTCTGCTGCATTTAGGGTACCTCGCTGGAATAGCCGCTGAGCTGCTGGCTGAAATCGTTCCAGACCTGCTGCAACCAGCCGATGAACGTCTCGTCGTAGACAGGGGCGGTCTGCTGCGGCGCGGCGGCCACCGTCTGTACGGCCTCGCGATTGGGATTGTACCCATTCACATAGAGATACTCGATACTGCTTTCGTCCGCTGCCTGGAAACCCAGTTCCTGGGCGCGCGCCAACAGACGCGGAACGCTGCGGAGCTGCGCGATTTCGGAGCGTAATTGTTCGTTCGTTTGTTCAAGACGGTTGCGCTGGGTAATCAGCTCTTCTAACTGGCGTCCCAGCGTGGCCACCGAGGCCGACTGTGCCAGATACAGCGCGCCAATTACCAGGGCGATGAACAGTCCCAGGGCAATCAGGGCGATGGCTTGCCGCTGCAAACGCCAGGGCGTGTCTCGGAAACGCTGTTCAAACCATTCACTCATGCATCATCCTCAACATCATCAGACAGCTTTTCCACCACACGCAGCTTGGCGCTGCGGCTGCGCGGGTTGCGGGCGATCTCGTCGTCGTCCGCTTCAATCGGCTTGCGCGTGAGCAGCCGCACGCTGGCGCGGTGGCCGCAGATGCAGACTGGCGTGCGCGGCGGGCAAATACAGTCCGTGCTCGCCAGCCTGAAAGCCTGCTTGACCAGGCGATCTTCCAGGCTGTGGAAGCTGATCACGGCCAGTCGTCCGCCGGGGCGCAGCAGGTCAATCGCCAATGGCAGCACCCGCTCGACAGTGCGAAGTTCATCGTTGACGGCGATGCGCAGCGCCTGAAAAACGCGCGTGGCCGGGTGAATCTTGTCACCGGGACGACGTGGCGCGGCGCGTTCGATGGCTTCGGCAAGCTGACGCGTGGTGTACAGTGGACGTGCCTGCACGACCGCTCGAGCCAGTTTTCGCCCCTGCGCTTCTTCTCCATATTTATAAAACAAATCGGCCAGTTCTGCTTCTGTCAGATGATTAACGAGTTCCGCAGCGGGTGGACGTTCGCTCGTCGCGTCAAAGCGCATGTCGAGCGGGCCGTCGCGCAGGAAAGCGAAACCGCGTTCGGGCGTGTCCAACTGCATCGATGACAATCCCAGATCGAGCAGGATGCCATCCACAGATTCCCACCCCAGTTCATGCGCGGCATCTGCCATACCCAGGTAGCTGCCGTGCACGAAGTGCGCGCGTTCTCCATAGGCAGTCAGGTTGCCCCGGGCAATCTCCAGTGCCATCGTGTCGGCGTCGAAGGCCAGCACTTCGTCCACGCCAGCCGCCAGCAGCGCGCCTGTGTGGCCGCCCGCGCCAAGCGTGCCATCAATCACCCGGCGCGCAGGTAGCAGTGCTTGTAGGACGGCATCGAGCAGGACGGGGATATGTGCCACGTCTAGATGTCCAGCTTGAGCAGGTGCTGCGAATCCGTCAGCGCGCTGGGGACGCCGTTGAGCGTCGCGCGCCAGTGCGTAGGATCCCATAGTTCGACGAAGCTTTCCATGCCAGCGATCAGCACTTCGCCGTTCAACGAGGCGTAGTCGCGCAAATAGCCAGGAATCAGGATGCGCCCCTGACGATCCAGCGCGAGTTCAACCACGCCAGAGAACAACAAACGCCGCAGAGCACGTCCTGCCGGGTCGGTCATGGGCATCTCGTTGAGGCGTTCGGAGACATCCCGCCAGCTTTCGTGCGGGTAGATGACCAGGTTACGGTCCAGGCCGCGCGTGAGGATGGCCTGAGGGGTGAGGTGCGGGCGAAAGCGTGCGGGGATGATCAGTCGACCTTTGTCATCAAGTTGGTGAGAGAATTCGCCCCAGAACATGCGCGTCCACCCCATTCGCCGCTACTTGCTATTGGGGCGGATTATACCACGTTATCCAGCAAACTGGCTTGAAGAATCCCACATGACTATTGGATGTTGGGAGAAAAGTATGGTCATCTCCCGGCCATCTCTGTGTTGGAGGCGGGCGGGAAGATGACCTAGTCTATGGCGCTAGTTCGTAGCGGATTCCTGTATAGCCTGATCAAAAGCCGCGCGCAGTGTAGCGGCGCTGGTCAGCCCGCGCAGGATGCTGGAGATTTCGCCCGCGTCATTGAGGATGACCATCAATGGGATTGATGAGGCGTTGTATTCTGCGACGAGCGCACGGTTTGAACGGTTATCGATATCAACGTAGGTGACGTAGAGGTCGCCTCTGTACTCGCGTTCCAGCCCATTCACGATGGGCTTCTGCTGCTTGCAGTACTGTCACCAATCGGCATCGAACATAATCATCGTGATGTTGCCATCGTTAAAGGCGAACTGATTCACGGCCACAGACGGTTGGTTGCTGGCTGATGTGCCGCTGACGACGCCGAAACCGACGACGATGACGATCAACAGGAGGGTAACTGCACCCAGCGCTAATGCAGCAACATTGGTGCCCTGCTGAATATCGGCGCTGCGGGGGAAATATACATCCGTGCCTGTTGGTGCAATGACGGGGGTGCTGGCCGGGCGGGCAGCGGGTAGGTTTTGGCTGCGAACGACGGCAGGCTTGGTGGTCACGACTGGCGCAATGGCCAGAGGAGCGTTCGCCAGCGCGCGCAGTTCCTGCCCGAAGACCAATGTGTGGCTGCTTATCTGCACCTGGTCGCCCACCTGCAGCGCTGCCGGGCCGCGCACAGGTTTGCCGTTCAGCAGCACCTCGGCGTTGGGGTAGCGCGGTTGAATAAGGTGAATCTCGCCCTTACGCTCAACGACTGCGTGGACAGGCTGTGCCCCCGCCAATTGAAGCGCGCAGCGTGCATCACTGCCGATCAGATAAGTTGGGCGGCTGAGCAGGATATCGGTGATTGTACTGCTGCGGCCATCCGACTCGACGCGGAAGTAACTGACTAGAGTTTCTTGTAAATCACTCATTTTCAATACTTGTTGATCGGACATTTCCGCGATTATAAGTCACTAGAGAGCAGCGGGTCAAGAAGGTTGAGGGAGTTCTCATCTGATGTGGGAATTGCGGTTTTTCGTGGGAAATTTGTTATTTTTGATCTACGATTTTCTAACCAAACGCCGCCCCAATATTAGTGGACAAATGCTCCTGTGCATGATAGAGTACAGGTATATACGAAATGGCTTGACAGTTCCCATAGCAATCATCACGGCGGCCCCCACATATTTTGGTGGGGGTTCTCTATCTCTATTGTTTTTCCTCGCGCCAGAGAACATCTGTTTTGTTGCCACAATGGAAAGGGCTATGTGAAGATGGTGCAGTCTCAATCCTCGCAGCGCAACGCCTTGCACGAACTGGGGTACAAAATCTTCCTCGACCGCTACGCACAAAAGGATATGACGCGCTCCACGCTGACAGTGGGCGATACGGTGATCGTGGTGGTCGATTCTAAGACGGGGCAGCGTGAAATCGGCAAGATTAAAGCGCTCAAACTGCCCAAAGTGACGGTGGAACTGCTGGATGGCGACGTGGTTGAACGGGATGTTGAACACGTCGATAAACCGCTGGAAGTTGATCCCGGTCAGATGATGGATCGTGTGGCGGCGGGGATTGCTCAGATTGAAGCGGCACCCGAACTCAAACAGCTCTGGACGGAGCGCTTTCGTTGGCTCCTAGATGACTGGAAGTTCGTGCCTGCAGGCCGCATCCTGACGGCAGCGGGTACTGATCAGCAGCTTACATTTTATAATTGTATGCCACCTGAACAGGAGATCCTGACGGCAGCAGGTTACAAGCCCATTGCGGATGTACGGGTTGGTGATCTGGTTGTGACGCACCGCAACCGCCTGCGACCTGTGCGCCACAAGATGGAGCGTGAGACCGAAGAGGCGCTGTACATCATCCGCCCGAAGAAGGTGGCCTATGACGATCTGCGCGTGACGGGTGACCACAAGGTCTATGCGATCCGCGCGGAGTGGGTGAATAAACATAAGTCGCGCGATGGCCTGCGTCTCGCGCATCAGCCGGATTGGATTCCCGCTAAGGAACTGCATCCCGGTGACTATGTTTCTATTGCCTATAATGCCGAGGAATGCCCACCGGAAACGATTGAATTGCAGGAGTATCTGCCCGGTTACGCACAGCAGGATGGCAAGCTGTTCAAGGCGACGACGCGCGGTTTTCACGGGCAGGTTGAAGACTGGGGAACTCATGTCTCGATCAACGCGCGTGTGCAGATTGATGCGGAATTGTGCTATGTGTTCGGGCGATGGTTAGGCGATGGCTGTATCACGCATCGCACGGGGACAGATATTCCATCGGGTATTAAGATTGTGTTCGGGCTGGATGAGAAGGCCGAAGCCGAAGAACTCGCACGCTTGATCGAAGCGAAGTTCGGCATTGCGGCATCCCTGAAACTGAGCAGCACAGAGCGCTGGTATGATCTATGGGTCAATTCGATGCTCATTGGTCAATTCTTTAAGGCTTTCTTGGGGGCATACAGTCACGGCAAGCGTATCCCCGATATGCTGATGCATCTGCCCAATCAACTGACGCTGGAATTGCTGCGCGGATTGTTTAGCGCGGACGGCTATATTTCTGACACTAAGCTCGGCATTGTCCTTTCGAATCGTTCCCTGTCTGTTCAGGTGCATCAATTGCTGCTGCGCTTGGGCTTCGTGTTTTCGATTCGCGAGAATACACATCGTCTGGGGCGCGTTCCAGCTTTTCGTGTTCAGGCGACGGCCAGCGAATGCGCTCCGCTGTTCGAGCATTTCTTCAGCGCCCCGGCACCGATGCCTGAAACAGATACCAAACACTATTTTGAGCACGATGGTCTGAAGTGGCTGCGGATTGACGAAATTGCCGTTGAAGATTACAGCGGCATCGTGATGGATATCGAGGTCGAGGAAGACCACTCATTTGTATCTGCTGGTGTGGTGGTTTCAAACTGCTACGTGATATCCTCCCCTAAGGATTCGCGCGGCGGCATCATCGAGACTCTGCGGCAGATGACCGAGATCATGTCGCGTGGCGGCGGCGTGGGGATCAACGTGTCGTCGCTGCGTCCGCGTCATGCCTACGTGAAAGGCGTCAACGGGCGGTCGAGCGGGGCGGTGTCGTGGGGTGCGCTCTACAGCTTCGTCACGGGGTTGATCGAGCAGGGCGGATGCTTCGGCCCGAATGAGCGTATTGCCACTGATCGCGGCCTGATTCCAGCGGCAGAACTGGCAGATCGCGTGGAGGCGGGCGAAGCGATTTACGCGCAGACCCACAAGGGACTGCGGCGCATCACGGCGCGTTTCCGCAACGGCGTGAAACCGTTGTTTGAACTGCGGACGAAGCGCGGTTTCAAGGTGCAGATTACCGAAGACCACAAGGTCGCTGTGCTGATGGATGGCGAAATCGTTACGATGCCGCTGAAGTACTTGGCGGTGGGCGACGAGGTTTTGTTGTTGTTGGGCAGCGGTGTGCATGAGAATGATGCGCAGTTGCGCGATGGTTTGGACGAAGATTTGGCCTATCTGTTTGGTTATTCAGCTGCTGGTGGCAGTCTAAATCCGTCTCAAGCGCAAATGCTCGAATCACTGACTGACGACAGCTTACTCGATATGCAGCGGTTGCCGGAGGCGATTTTCCGTTCCTCATCTTCTGTGCAACTGGCATTTGTCGCCGGTTACGCTGCGAAGAGCGGGGGAATTGAGAGTCGTCACGAGCAGATAATCGCTGATTTACAGCAGATTCTCAGCGCAAACGGCATCATTTCGCGGGCTGAACGCGACGAACATTCTGCGGTTAAGGTGTATCGTCTGCATGTAGATGACGTTGTCATATTACAACGTCTCTCCACATCTGTGCCGAGTGCTGCCCAGGCAGAAACAAGCAGCAGTTTGCAGGTCGCCACTGGTGCCTTCGCGACGATTGCGACTAGCGATCAAGCGATTGTCGTGCCTGACACTATTGAAGCCATTACGCCGCAAACCGAATCAGAAGTGTATGATTTTGAGGTTGATGATGTCCATCTGTTGAGCGGTTCGGGGGTGTATACCTCAAACTCGCGTCGCGGCGCGTTGATGCTGATCCTCAACGACTGGCATCCCGACGTGTTCGACTTCATCAACAGTAAGCGCAAGGCCGGGCAAATCACCAACGCCAACATCAGCGTCGGTGTGAGCGACAAGCTGATGGATGCGGTCAAGGCCAACGGCGACTGGGATCTCGTGTTCCCCGATACCAGTGAACCGGGGTATGACACCATCTGGGACGGCGACCTCGACAAGTGGGTGGCTGATGGGCGGCGCGTGATCAAGTACCGCACTGTCAAGGCGCGTGCCGTCTGGGATGCGATCATCGAAAGCGCATGGGCCAGCGCCGAGCCAGGCGTCTTCTTCCGCGAACGCTACAACAAGATGTCGAACAGCTATTACTTTGCGCCAATCATAAGTACTAACCCCTGCGGTGAACAAGGACTTCCGGCGAACGGCGTTTGTAACCTCGGCGCTATTAATCTGGCGAAATTCTACGACGCGGACAAGCACGACGTGGCCTGGGACGAACTCGATCAGGCTGCCCGTTATGCTACCCGCTTCCTGGATAACGTGATCGACTCGACGCCGTACTTCTTCGAGGAGAACTACGCACAGCAAAGCAGCGAACGGCGTGTTGGTCTCAACAACATGGGTCTGGCGGAACTGATGATCCGCCTCGGCATCCGCTACGGCAGTGACGAGTCGGTAGCTTTCATTGACAAACTCTACGGCTTCCTGGCGCGTGCGATCTACGAGACCTCCATCGAGCTTGCCCGCGAGAAAGGCCCGTTCCCCAAGTTCGATGCGGAGAAGTTCGTGCAAAGCGGCTACATGCTTTCGATGCCGGAAGACATTCGCGAGCAGGTGCGGCAGTATGGCATCCGCAATGTGACGCTGACCACGCAGGCGCCAACTGGTACGACGGGAACAATGGTCAACACCTCGACAGGTATCGAGCCGTTCTTCTCGTGGGTTTACTACCGCAAGAGCCGCCTGGGGCTGCACGAGGAGCAGGTGCCGCTGGTCAAGGAGTGGTACGACGCGAATCCCGGCGCAAAGAAGCTGCCCGATTACTTCGTCACCGCGATGGATCTGAGTCCCGAAGATCACGTCAAAGTGCAGGGTGCTATTCAGCGCTGGGTCGACAGTAGTATCAGTAAAACGTGCAACGTGCCGAATAACTACACCATCGAGCAGGTCAGCGACCTCTACATGTATATGTACGAACTCGGCTGCAAGGGCGGTACGATCTACCGCGATGGCAGCCGTGACGAGCAGGTGCTGATGCTGAAGGGCGACGACCGCGCCGAAAACGAGATGGCGAACAAGGAAAAGGCGCGCACTGCGGAAAAACCCGCCGAGAAGCCCGTCGAAAAGCTGGAGCAGGTCGCTACACCGCACCGTGTCTACCCGCGCCCGAAGCGTCTCTCCGGCGTAACCATCAGCCGCAAGACGCCCTTCGGTACGGCCTACATCACCATGAACAGTGACGAGCACGACAACCCGTTCGAGGTCTTCATCACTGTCGGTAAGGCGGGCAGTGATCTGCAAGCGGACGCCGAAGGCCTGGGGCGAATGATCTCGCTCGGCCTGCGCACGACCGCGCCGCAAAACCGTAAGGAGATGCTCAAGCTGATTGTCGATCAGTTGCAGGGCATCGGCGGCTCGCGCGCAGTGGGCATGGGGCCGTCGCGCGTGATGTCGCTGCCGGATGCGGTGGCGGGCGCGCTGATGGAGTTCTATTTCCCGCCTAATGTAGCGCAGCAGTTGAACCTGCCGATGGGCAATGGCAACGGTACGCCCGCGCCGGAATCCCCCGCCCCTGAGGCTGACCTGCACAACAATGGGCATGTGACGGGCTTTGTTTCTGGCGCGGACATTTGCCCGGAATGCAAGATGGTCACGCTGATCAAGGCTGAGGGCTGCGAGAAATGCCTGACGTGCGGCTACTCACGCTGCTAAGGGGCTGAAAGCAGTAGTTCGCAAGGGGCACAGCGCTTGTGCCCCTTTTGATTCCAGGTAAGGCAATAGAACCATGATTGCGTATCTCTTCACAAATAATGCCGAAGAGCTTATAATACAAATTAGGCGAAACTGCTTGGCGCCTGCTTAATTGTCACCGCATCAATTCCCCAACCTCTGTTCTCCTGCATGGAGCGCTGTGCCACCTGACTAAAGGGCAGCGCTGCTATCGTTCGGACAGGAGGACAATCATGTCAGTGAAACGCCTCATCGTTGCTGGCCTGTGCCTGGCCTTCCTGATGGTAACACCTTCCTTCGCTGCAATGAACCCGACAGGCCCGCTGCATGGCACGTTAGTCGGCATTTATGAAGTGAGCTACGGCTACAACGCCATGTACGGCGGCGGGCCAAGCGGGACAGGCAACCCGGTCGATCCGCAGTGGTACTGCAATGTGCCGACCAGCCCGGTGGTCAGCGCGCCACTGCAAGCCGGTATGTACGCGCTGCGCTTCGTGCATGGGCGTGAAGACGGCAACCCTGGATGCCGGAATTTGGGTACATACTTCGATCTGCCGAATCTGTGGTACATGGTGACGCAAAATAACCCGACTGCTGTTTATCCCAACATGGGCTATGATGGCGGCAATACCGACCCATCCACTCTTGACCCGGATGCCTGGTACTTCTCGCCAACGCTCTGGTTGGGCAGCAGCCCGACCACAGGGGTGAAGGTCACGAATTACATCAATGAAGGTGTCGGCGGATTGGTGCTGTTCACTGCCCAGGAAGGCGAACGGTTGTGGCTGTATGCGCATGACTGGTTCATCGCCGACAACATGGGCGGCGCGACAGCAGAGCTGTGGCGTGTCAGCGCTCAGGCAATGGCGATTGACATCAAGCCAGCCGACAATACCAACACCATTCGCCTGACGCAGTCTGTCATCCCGGTTGCAATCCTGGGTACTACCAGCTTCAATCCGGTGGTGCAGGTTGACCGGGGCAGCCTGACGTTTGGGCGCACAGGTCTGGAGCAGTCGCTGCTGCGGTTGGGCCGTATCCCGCTTTGTCATGGCGCACAGGTCAACGGCGATGGATATGCGGATCTGGTGTGCTACTTCTCGACCAGCGCTGCCGCGTTCTGGGCAGGTAACGCGCGGCATCCGGCTGATCACTATGGATTGATGGCGGGTCGGCTGTGGAATGGA
>JAEUQX010000487.1 GCA_016788625.1 Anaerolineae bacterium | reverse complement strand
GTAGGTTAGCTACGTGTTACTCACCCGTGCGCCACTAAAGTATTGCTACTCCGTTCGACTTGCATGTGTTAGGCACGCCGCCAGCGTTCATCCTGAGCCAGGATCAAACTCTCCGTTTGTTGCTGACGGTGGTTTTTTTCTAAGCAGTTCCACCTTCTGCTGTCTTTCTCTTCCTCACTATCCTGTTGTTAAATTGCCTGGCGATTGCTCGCCCTTTCTAAGATACAGTTTAACTGTACCTCCCCACTTTCTCACTGTCAACGCCTTCTTGCGATTTCGCAAGAAACTCGTTTGGGATACTTGGGATATTTTATCCCATTTATCCCAATGTCCTGTTTCAGACATTGGACAATTCGGTGTTACCGAACTGCGAGTTGTTAACCAGCTTAATCAGCGGGACAAATACTGTAACACGTCTTTCGCACTTCTGTCAAGACCATTTTTCAACAGTTTTGAAACCATCTATTTACCTGGTTTTTGACAGAAAAAAACAGCCCGTCTTTACCGAACTGTTTCGCTTGTTTGTTAAGTGCTGGTGTCACAGCGGGCGGAAGAATATCATGGGCAAAACGGCGAGTCAAGAGCAATTTCCGATCAATTCCAGCGCTGCATCTGAATATGCACCCCATTCGTCGGGCGCAGCGTCAGCAGCGGGTCCAGACCAACCCGCTCGCCAGGCACCAGCGTGAGCCGAAAACCCTGCTGCACCCGCACCAGCACCATCCGCATCGCCATCTGCGCGAAGGCCGTGCCCACGCAGAAGCGCGGGCCTGCGCCAAAGGGAATGTAGGCGAACGGCGAGGTGTCCTGATCGGTATCGAAACGCTCCGGTATAAACGCGTCCGGCTGCGGATAGAAGCGCGGGTCGCGGTGAATAACATAAGGCGCGGCAATGACCATGCTGCCCTGTTTAAGTGTGTAATCGCCCAGGGCGATGTCCTCCAACGGTTCGCGCGGCAGCGCCCAGGCGGGCGGATACAGTCGCAGCGCTTCCTTGACCACGTTCTCGGCGTAGGTCAGACGCTTGAAATCTGCGACAGTCGGCGGGCGACCCTCCAGAACCGCTTCGGCCTCCGCGCGCAGTTGCTCCTGTACTTCTGGGTGCTGCGTCAGCAGATACCACATCCAGGTTAAGCCGTTGGCGGTTGATTCGTGCCCGGCCAGCAGCACCGTCATCACCTCATCGCGCAGCAGTCGCTCGGTCATCACGCTGTCCGGTTGGTCGATGCCTGCCGCCAGCATAGCGATCATATTGCCGGATTCATGTCCCGCCGCGCGGCCAGACTGGATGATGCGCGCGACCAGCACATCCAGTTCGTCAATGTAATGCCACTTCTGGCGATTGCCCGGCAGCGGCAGCCAGCGCGGAATTGGCAGCCCTAACTGCCCCTGCTGATACGAGACCTTTTGCAGCACCTTGACCGCCCGAACGACCATCTCCTCGGCATCCTGCACGTTGGCGCGGAACAGCGTGCGGGTGACCATCGCCAGCGTCATCTTGAGCATCTCTTCATCGATATCGTGAACATCCCCCGCGTGCCAACCCGCTAGCACCGCATCGATGCAGGCAACCATCTCCTGACCATAGGCATCGATGACACGATGGTGAAAAACCGGCTGCATGGTATGGCGTTCGCTGCGCCACAACGCGCCCTCGCTCACCAGCAGACCGCTGCCCAGGAAATCGATCACCGGGCGGGTGGTTGAGCGCGGCTTGCGCAGCCTGGCGGCATGGCCGACCAGCAGATCGCGCACCAGATCAGGATGGTTGACCATGTAGATGTGCAGCGGCCCTTCGCCCAGATGCACCAGGTCGCCATATTCGCGCGCGAAAGAAAGCATGGCGTTCAGCGGGTCACGGCGCAGGAAACGAATGGCCTGGACGAGCGCTAAGCCGCGCGGACCAGGCGGAATCCGAGACGCAGAGGACATGTTTGCCTCTCACAGGTGTTCAGGTGGCCTGGAGCAACTGCTGCGCGCGTTCGGCGTGGTAGCTGGCACCCAGGCGTTGCAGGATAACGGCGGCATCTTGAAGATGTTGGCTGTTCGGCCCCGCGTGCCGACCGATTTCATAAAGCAGCAGCGCCTCTTCGTAAGGCATTTTCATCTTCCGGGCGGCATCCAGCCCCTGCATCCAGAGCTTCTGCGCCCCTTCTGTCTTGCCGCTCAGGTGATCATGCCAGCCCTGATACAGCGCAGCAGTCGCCTTGCCAATCGGGAAAATCCGGGCGAAGCTGTGCAGTGACTTACAGGCTGTGCGTGCCGCTGCCGCCGACTCCGTATCGCCCCGCTCCCACAGGCTAAGGCGCAGTTCTGCCATGGCTGCGTAATGTCGCAGCAGGTAGCTGGCAGTCGGTGACGACTTGGCGATCAACGCTTCGGTCTTCTGCGCCGCCGCCAGCGCCTGGGGATACTCACCTTTGCGCGTATGCACCAGCGTGACCAGCGCGGACGCCCGAATTTCCGAGTCGCGCCCAAAGTTAGCAATTGGGAGCTGCTGAGCCTTATCCAGGAAAGACTGCGCCGCATCCAGATCGCCAATCACCAGCAGGTTCTCGGCCTGCCCCAGCGCGCCCCACAGGTTCGTCTGCGTGTTGCCTGTGCGGAGCGACGAGCCGTACACGCCCTCAAAAACCGCGACGGCCAGTTGGAAATTACCGCGATACGAATTGAGAATGGCGTAGTTACCAGAGACAGACTCCCACAGACGCATATCGCCGATCTGCTCGGCAATCTCGATCGCGCGCAGCACATAGGCTTCTAACAAGTCCCATTTGCCAATCCCCATATAGTACAGACTGAGGATGCCGGAGACCTGCGCCAGGAAATACGGGTCACCCAGGCGTTCGGTGATTTCCACTGAACGCTTGCGATAGCCTTCGGCCAACCCGTGCAGCGGAATCAATCCCATCACCAGGCACAGGTTCGCCAAAGCTTCGGCCAGTTCCGGCGACGGCGCGATACGCTCCGCCAGATTAACCTGCTGCAAGGTCGCGTAAATTGTATGGGTCGACTCGTTGAGGAAGAAATAGGCGTTACCCAACAGCTTGTAGCAGCGCACGGCTTCCAGCAAATCAGCCTGCTCGGCAGGGCTGACCAGCGAGGGACGGCGCACATGGCGCATCATCTGTTTGCTGAACGCAGCGGTCACCGCCGACGTAAGCTGCATCGACGATTTCGGTATCGGTCGATTCATCAGCGCGAGCGCCGACTCGACTTCCTGACGCAGCGCCGTCAGATTGCCCAGGCACCAGTGAGCGTGCCCGATCTGCTGCTTCCACTTCGCGCGCCGCCCTGGCGATACGGTCACACTCGTATCGGCCAGCCGCAGTGCTTCATTGAAGAAACCCAGCGCTTCCTGATTGGCGTAGTTCTCCAGTGCCTGCGTACCCGCCCGTTCCAGGTAATCGACAGTCTTGGCTGGCACCTTGGCCTCGCGCCAGTGGTAGACCAGCACGGCCAGATACGGCGCGAGGTCGGCCTGATACACCGATTCATAAGCTTCGGCCACGCGGCGGTGCAAATCCTGATGCGCGTCCACTGGCACGTTCTTGAGCAGGGTTTCACGGAGCTTATCGTGCGAGAAGCGCCAGTCCTCGTCCTGTACTTCCAGCAGCGCCGCATCGGAACAGGTGGCTAACCAATTATCGATGTCGAATTGCGGCTCCAGGTGGCGCAGCAGCCTGAGGTCAATCTGCCGCCCAATGATGGCCGCCACTTGCAGGGGCGGGAGCATCGCTGCGGGCAGTTGGTCGAGGCGGCGGCTGAGGATGCGTTCCATGCCGCCCGCGAAGACCCGTTCTGGCAGCGAGACGGACCCAACCAATTCCAACTGTCCGGCTTCTTCGGCCAGGGCGCGCACCACTTCGACCAGGAAGAAGACGTTGCCTTCCGTCTCGCGCTGGAGCAGATCGACGACTTCGGCCTGCCGCCCCGCTTCGCCCAGCATCGACTCGCTCAACGCGCGGATGTTATCTTCGGAGAGGCGTTCGAGCTTGAGTTTGTTCGCGCCGGGAATGAGCGTAGGCAGGCGCGGCGCTTCGTCATCACGGTAGTTGCCGACGACCATCAGACGCAGGCCGCTAATCTGCGCCAGGCGCTTCAGGATCAGGATGCTCTCGCTGCCCGCCCAGTGCAGGTCTTCCAGCAGGATAACCAGCGGTTGTGCCTGCCGGTGCAGCAGCGATTCGATAGTATTGGCGAAGCGATCCTGCGCCGCCTGCGGGTCGAGTTCCAGCACAGCGGGGATATCGCGACCAAGCAGTGTATCGAGGTGCGGGACGAACGGTTTCAACACGCCCGCTTCCGTATCACTCAGATCGGTTTCCATCACCAGGCGGCGCAGCGGCTCCTGCCAGACCTGGTACGGGCGGCCGCCATCGCTGACCGCCCCGCCGCGCACGACCAGCGCGCCCTGCACCAGCGCCAGTGAGCGCAGTTCATCCAGCAGGCGCGACTTGCCTACGCCGCTCTCACCCGCGATCAGCCAGACGCTGCTCTGCCCATTGCGCGCCAGGTCAAAGGCATCCTGGAGCATGGCAATCTCGGTCTGCCGTCCCACAAACTGCGCCGCCTGCAAAAAGCTTTCGCGTATCGACGCGGTTTCGTAGACGATGCTGCGCCCAAGCACCAGTTCCAGATCATCAATCAGGCTGCGGGCGTCGGCGTAGCGCATCTCCGGCTGCTTGGCGAGCAGACGACTGAGGATGGCCGACAGACCGGGGTCGAGCTGCAGCGACTCGACATCCGGGATAGCCTGAATAATATCGGTGATAAGCTGCGTAACGCTGCTCGTATCAAATGGATGACGGCGCGCGAGCAGTTCATAGGCGATGATGCCCACTGCATACAGGTCGGAAGCAACGCTGGCCGTGCCACCTTGCAGCACTTCCGGGGCCATATAAGCCAGTGTGCCGACAACATGTTCCTGGCCGGGTTCAAGCAAGTCTTGTGCCACCGCCAGACCAAAATCCAGCACCTTGACCTGCCCGTCGAAGACCAGCACGTTATCGGGCTTGAGATCACGATGGACGATGCCGCGCCGGTGCAGGTAGATCAGCGCCTGGAGGAGCTGCACCAGCAGTTCGAGGTTACGCTCAACCGGCTGGTCATCACCTGCCTGAATGATGGTGCGCCCACCGTCGAGCAGTTCCATCGTGAAGTACGGGCGGCCTTCCTGGTCGAAGCCATAATCCAGCACGCTGATGATATGCGGATGCCGCAGCGATGAGAGCGTCTTGAACTCCTGCGCCAGCGCCAGCCGGATGTCCATCGCATCCGTGCGCGTGGCGAATTGCAGGTTCTCCTGGCGCACAGTGACCAGCTTGAGCGCCACATCCTGCCCGGTGAGACGATCTGTCGCCCGATAGACCGCGCCCATGCCGCCCGCCCCCAACTCCTGGCGGATGACGTAACGTTTACCAATGGGGCGGAACGTCTGCTCAGCCTTCACCATAGCAGTCCATTTCTAGTTGTTGTCAGCGCATGAATGATGGGTGTAATTGTAGACCCGCGCGCAGTGATTATGCAAATGCGACAAGCATAATATATAGCAACCCCGTGTAATTGGGGGGATGAGCTACAGCTCGCTGCGGCCTTGCAAAGCGCGGCTGAGCGTGACCGCATCGACGTACTCGATGTCGCCACCGACAGGCAAGCCGCGCGCCAGGCGGGTGATCTTGACGCCCTTGTTGTTCAACTCGCGCTGGATATACATGGCGGTGGCATCACCTTCCAGGCCGGGGTTGGTGGCGACGATGATCTCCAGCGCCTCGCCCTTCTCGATGCGCCGCACCAGTTCGCGAATGCGCAGATCGTCCGGGCCAATGCCATTGACGGGCGAAATCGCGCCGTGCAGGACGTGGTACAGACCTTCATAGCTGCCCGTGCGTTCAATCGCCAGCACATCCAGCGGCTCTTCCACGACGGCGATCAGGTGATGATCACGGCGCGGGTCGGCGCAGATCGGGCAGGGGTCTTCGACGGTGATGTTGTAGCACGACGAGCAGTAGCGCGTCTGCGTCTTCAGGTCGCGCAGCGCGTCCGCCAGCTTGAGCGACACCTCATCCGGGGCACGCAGCAGGAAGTAAGTCAGGCGCGAAGCGCTCTTTGGCCCCACGCCGGGTAAACGCGAGAACGCTTCGACCAGCTTGGTGACGGGTTCGGGGACTGCACGGGCTTTACTCATGGTGTATGGCCTCATGGGACAAACGTCGGAAGGTTGATCGCCAGTCTGCGAAACATCCTATGATCAACGACTCTTGTTCAGACAGGGTGATAGAAGCACATCCGCATGGAAGCGCGCCTCGGACGCCTCGTTGGGCGTCCGGGCAGCAGGCTTTCACAAATACGTGAATCGATACGGGTCAGCCTCCCAGCAGGCCGCCGAGCAGCGGGTTATCGCCCAGTCCGCCCGTGATGCCTTCCATGCGCTTGGCTGCCATCGCCTGGCTCTGCTCCACCGCCTGATTGACCGCCAGCACGAGCAGGTCTTGCAGGTCGTTCAGCCATTCTTCGTCGCTGGTATCGATCATCTCTTTGTTGATGCTGATCGACTGCACGCGCTGATGTCCGCTGATGACGATCTTCACCGCGCCGCCGCCGACCGAAACCTCGACCGTCTCGTTTTCAAGCTCCGCCTGTGCAGCAGCCATATCCTCCTGCATCTTCTGGAACTGGCGCATCAGGCCGCCCATGCCCCCCTGCATTCCGCCGGGCATCCCGCCGCCGCCAAACCCACCCCGTCGCTTTGCCATATCCGTTACTCCCGTGATTGTCGTCCAGGCTTCTCAATAGGTGTGATCTTCGCGCCCAACTGTGCCCCTTCGGAGAGCAGTGGGTCGTTCATATCCAGAGGATTCGCTTCAATATGCCCGCTCATCTCGGCTTCAGTCGCCATGACCAGCTTGATTTTCAACGAAATCTTGTGCACCGCCGAAAGCGCCCACTCCATCAGGCGGATCTTCTGCGGCTCGTTCAGGCGGTTGAAGTACATCTCGTTGTCTGTGCCGACCACAACCGTGTTGCCATCGACGCGCAGCACGCGGAAGAAAGCCAGCACATCCGGCGCGGTCTTGCTCTGGCGGCTGAGGACGCGCAGCATCTCGTTCCAGCGCGCCTGCACCACGCCTAACTCGATGACTGGCGGTGCGCCGGGCGGCAGCGCTACAGCGGGCGGCATCTGTACGGGCGGCGGTGCGCTGTGCTGCTGCGGCGCGGCCATCATCATCATGGGCGGCACATCATCGCGCAGGCTTTCCAGCAGCGCCAGTTCCAGCGTGAGCTGCGGCTGCCAGCCGCCCTTGTACTCGTTCACGGCTTCGTTGAAGGTGCGTAATGCCTTCAGCAGCCGTCCGCGCTCAATCATCTCGGCCTGCTGCTGGTACAGCGCGCGATCTTCGGCGGAGGCTTCCACCAGGTCGGCGCTGGCTGTTTGCGTCAGCAGCACCGCGCGCAGATGATCGACGATCTGCTCGCCCATCTGGCGTGGGTCGGAACCGCCATCCACCGCCGCATTGATGATGTGCAGCCCGCCCGCCGCGTCGCCCGCCACCAGCGCAGCCACCACTTCCTTGACTGCGGCGATGTTGGCCGTGCCCAGGATGCGCTGCACGGTCTCCAGCGTGATATGTTCTTCCGGGTCGGAGACGACCTGATCGAGCAGGCTGATGCTGTCGCGCACGCTGCCCGTGCCCTGACGGGCGATCAGTTCGAGCGCGGCGCGTTCGATGTTCAGTCCCTCAGACTCGGTGATCATTTGCAGACGGTCGGCAACTTCATGCAGCGAGACGCGGCGAAACTCGAACGGCAGACAGCGGCTCTTAATCGTCGCTGGCACTTTGTCGATTTCGGTGGTCGCCAGCACGAAAACCGCGTGCGGCGGCGGTTCTTCCAATGTCTTGAGCAGGGCATCGAAGGCGTTACCCGTGAAGCGGTGCACCTCGTCGATGATGTAGACCTTGTACGTACCCTCGCCCGGCGCGAAAGCGATCTTGTCGCGCAGATCGCGCACATCGTCCACGCCCGTATGCGTCGCGGCGTCAATCTCGATCAGGTCGAGGTAGCGCCCTTCATTGACGGCCACGCACGCCGGACACTGGTTGCACGGGCGGTTGTCGGGGTTGGCGTCGTGGCAGTTGATGGCCTTCGCCAACAGGCGCGCCGAGGTGGTCTTGCCGGTGCCGCGCGGCCCGCTGAACAGATACGCATGGCGAATGCGCCCGGTCTTGAGCGAATTCCGCAGCGTCCGGGTAATATGCTCCTGACCGACCATATCATCGAACGAGATCGGTCGCCACTTGAGATATAACGCTTGTTTGGGCAAGGGCATCACCTCCACAGATGAGTCTAACATTGATGCAAATGGCGGGCAATATGCGCCTGATGATGAGAAACGGTTTATCCAGGGTGCATCCTGGTCACATTGCGGTGTTATAATGGGCAGACGATAACGTGATCTAAGGAGAGTCCACCGTGAATTTGGGACCAACTGAACTGCTGATTATTCTTGTGATCGTCCTGCTGTTGTTCGGCGTGGGCCGCGTGTCCAAGATCGGCGGCGAACTCGGTTCGGCAGTCGCCAATTTCCGCCGGGGGATGCAGGACGCCTCGAAAGAGAAGAACGAAGAGAGCAAGAGCGAGTCGAAAAGCTAACGACTCGATAACGATGGGCATCTGAAAGGGCGAGCGGACACCCCTCGCCCTGTTTTGTATCCGTCTATCAGCCGAGCATCAGGCGGTTAACCTCATGCTCGATGTTGACCGTCGGGCGGTGTGCGACGCCGCGCGGCAGCTTGAGGTTATAGCTGATGATCTCGCGGTTGAGTTTGGCGGCCTGCTCGCGCAGCAGTGCCAGCGCCTTCTGGTAGCGCGCTTCCGCCTGCACATAACCCACCGGGTCGGTGAGCGCATCCTTGTAAACGCGCACGGCCTTACGCGCGGCCTGTATCAGCTTCTCGTGCTTCTCAACCAGTTCGCGCCCCTGCATAATCCAGGCTGGCGCGAGGTCGTTCTCGCGCATGATCTTATAGGCCATGCGTAAGTCTTCGGGCGTATTCTCGTCATCGTCCCAAACGAACGGCTTCCCCTCGCCGGGCAGATCATCGAACTCGCCCTCTTCCATCGCTTTGCGGATCTGACGATCTGCCAGGGATTCCCAGCGCCGTACCGGATGATCCATTGTATATCCTCTAGCCTAGAAGCTATCCCAACATCGCTTCCCGAACCACACACGGTCTGAGTTTTCCTCCCACTCGCCCCTTGGAGAGAGGACTGGGGATGAGGTTTCTCGATAGACGGTTAACCGCCGGGCAGGTTGACGGGCGACGGAATACGGAAGGTGGACTGTACCCGCCCGTCCGCGTCGCGCAGCGTCAGCACATCACCCGGCTCAGCGAACACCGCCGATGTCCGATTCCAGAACAGCGCGATGGCCGTATCCGTGCCCACGCGGCTGAATAGTGTCACAACACCGTTGGAGAACAGAATGCGCTCCTGGAACGTGTAGGTTTCGCCGGACGAATCTTGCAGCGTCCAGCCGCTCATGTTGATGTTATTGCCAACGTTGCGGATGACCACACCCTCTTCGGTCACATTGCCGGAGCCGATCACCTCGACAATCTCTACCTGCGCGTTGGTCGCCGTCGGCGGCAGCGTCAGGGTCGGGCGCACGGTCGGTTCGGCGGTTGTTTCAGCCGTCGCCTCGGCGGTCACTTCGGCGGTTTCCTCAACAGCGGCGGCTTCCGCATCCGGCTGCACGACATCAGCAACAGTCAGCGGGCAGCCTTCCAGCGGCACAATCAACACCTGCCCGATTTGCAGGCGTGACGCCGTTTCGTCGGTCAGGCCATTGACAGCCATCACGTCAAAGCCGCTCGCACCGTACTGCTCGGCAATACCGAAGGGCGTATCGCCGTCCTGTACGACATGCGGGATACAGTTCTGCGGCAGCGCCGTCACCGTCGTTTGCAGCGCCGAGTCACCGACGAGTGCCTGCGCGTCGAACGTGACTGGCAGCGTGAACTGCGGAGCGGGCGTTTCCAGCAAGCCCGTCGGCAGCGCGCCAATCGAGCCAGGCAGCGGCGTGGCTGTGACGATGATGACGCGCGGCGTGGCATTGGGATCGGTCGTCGCCGTCACCAGAATCGGCACGGTGATGACGACCTGTGAAGTGGTTGTCTGAGTCTGCGGGTTGAACTGCGAGATCACCGCAAACGCGACCCCCAGCGAGATCAAAACATTGAGCAGCACAAAAATGATCAGCGAACGACGTCGCATAATTACCTCACCTGTGTGGGCAAATTCCCCCGCGAATCCATGCCCCGTTGAGAGCAGTTTAACACAGGCGCACAGTCCGGGCAATTCGGGCAGATAGCGCACAGTCAATAGCGATTAGTCGATAGCTGAAAGACAGAGAGGATTGGGTCTTGCAGGTAGGACTAGCGCACAGCGCGTATATCCTCCCGCGGACCGAAAGATAAATGATTTCACCGCAGAGGCCCAGAGGGAGAAAAGAGGAGACAGGTTTGTGGGGGCATGACGCGCCCCCTACACCCGCCGCAGCTTATCGGGGTTACGCATCAACCGCAGCGCCGTGATCTGCCCGCCCGTCACATCGGCAGTGATGACGACGGATACCGACTGCCCTTCGCGCACGATCAGCCCGGCGCGCCCGTTGATCTCGGCAAAGGTGATGCTCACGTCCTGCGGCTTGCGTTTGAACAATCCCAGCATGAAGGCAGCCACCCGGTCACGACCCACCAACGGGTGCAGCGCGGCGCTGACTTTGCCGCCGCCATCCGACCAGGCCGTGACATCGGCGGCCAGGACGGAGACCAGCCCGTTCATGTCGCCCTGGGCGCAGGCCTGTAGGAACTGTCCGAAGATCGTGCTGTGCTCCTCCGGCGTGCTGTCGAAGCGCGGGCGCTGCGCGTTGATGTGCTGGCGCGCGCGGTGGAAAGCCTGGCGGCAGGCGGGTTCGCTCTTACCAACCATCGCCGCCACCTCGCTGTAGTCGTAATCGAACACCTCGCGCAGCAGGAATACGGCGCGTTCGACCGGGTTGAGCTGTTCCAGCAGTACCAGGAAGGCCATCGAGAGCGAGTCGTTCAGGGCGCTCAATTCGCCGTCCGACGTGGTCACGAGCGGCTCCGGGAGCCAGGGGCCAATGTATTCCTCGCGTTGTGCCCTGGCCGACTTCAACTGGTCGAGGCACAGGCGCGTCACCACCGTGCAGAGGAACGGTTTGAGCGCGCGGATGCTCTCGGCAGGAGTGGCCTGGTAGCGCAGATAGGCCTCCTGCACAATGTCTTCGGCCTCCATCGCGCTGCCCATCATGCGGTAGGCGATGGCGAACATCAGCGGGCGGTAGGTTTCAAAGGTTTCGGACATGGGTGATAAGCTGGTAGTCTATAGTCATTGGTCTATAGTCTTTAGCTTCAAGACGGCGTGCGGGTTTTCTCGGCTTTTGGGTCATTGTAAAAGCTATTCGCTAACGACTAAAAGCTATCGACTAAGCGCTATCGACCGATCACCCACTCAAAGAACTGACGTGGATTTGACCGAGAATTCGGCGGTAGTCCGCCAGTGCGAACTGCCCACCGCCCACCGTGAGCGCATTGGCCGCGCCCGCTGCCACGCCCTGCGCCAGCGCGTCCGCCGGGCTGCTGCCGTTCTCGAAGGCGTTGACCATGCCCGCCAGGAAACTGTCACCGCTGCCCACCGCGCTGATCACCTCTAAGTGCGGCGGCGCGGCGTACCAGCCGCCCCGTTCGTCAGCCAGCACCGCACCCTGCGCGCCCATCGTCACCACGACGCGCGACGGGCCGCGCTTGCGGATGTGCTGCGCGGCGGCGTAGGCCGACTCTGGCGTGTCGATGGGCTGTCCGGCTACCTCCGCGATTTCCTCGTCATTGGCCTTGATGGTCACGCCTTTGATGGCACAGGCCGCTACCAATGGCTTGCCGCTGGTATCCACCCACACCTGTTTCTGCGCCTTGACCAGCTTCTCCAGCAGGCTGACGAACGAGTCCAACGGCGGCTTGGGCGGCAGGCTGCCGCTGAAGCACACCGCGTTCGCCGAGTTGGCAGCGTACTGGACGTGTGTGTGCAGGCGTTTCCAGTCTTCCTCGGTGACGCGCGGCCCCTGGTCGTTGATCACCGTCGGCTGGCCCGTGTGCGGGTCGGCAATGATGACACAGGTGCGCGTCTCGCCCTCGATCCACGTCCAACTGCTCTTGAGGCCTTCGCGCTCGGCCAGTTCGACGATCAGCCGCCCGGTGTGCCCGCCGATGAACCCGGCACAGGTGGCGTCGCCGCCCAGCAGCTTGGTGGCGCGCGCGACGTTGATGCCCTTGCCGCCCGCCGCTCGCAGCGACGACTCGGCGCGGAAGACCTGCCCGGTCTGGAAACCCGTCACGACGAGGCTGAGATCAAGCGCGGGGTTGGGCGTCACACATACAATCACGAATACCGTCCTGAATCGTTGAGATGGCGGAATGTAACCTCAATCGTAAATGATTCGCTGCCGGGTTCGCAAGCGGAACAGATTAGGAAATGCGCCGCAGCGCCCTGACAAACCGCACATAATCCCCCGGCGTGGGCGAATACCACTGGCGGCTCTCCAGGTCGTCGCGCGTGGTGGTCTGCACGGTTCCCGCCAGCCCGGCGCGCACGGCGGCGCTCATGGCGTCCAGCGCGGCGAGGTACTGCTTGACGGGCAGCGTGCGGTAGGTGTCGTCGCGCGTCACCGTGATCGGCACCTGGCTGATGATCGCGCCCGTATCCACGCCGGGGTCAACGCGGTGAATCGTCGTCCCGGCCAGATCGGGGCGGCCCTCGCACACCGCCCAGAAGCCGCCATGTACGCCCCGGTAGCGCGGCGTGATGCCCACGTGAATGTTGATGAACAGCGGCGCGAGCGCCAGCGTCTTCCTGCTGATGATGCCCGTGCCCGTGACGACCACGACGGCGGGCTGCTGCTGGCTGAGCAGCGCGGCGGTCTCTGCGCCGTTGACCGACTCGACATCGATCACCGGCAGGCGGCCATCCGGCGGCGCGGCGTCGTGCCCGGCCAGCAGCGCGGCGATGCGCGGGCGCGAACGCGGGCGAATGACCAGCCGATCATAGACCAGGAAGGCCAACTGCCCGGCTACTACCCACCAACCGAGCTTCTTCAGGCGGTAGCGCAGCATCTTGCGCGTGTGCGGCGCTTCAAAGATCACCTGGGCAATCGCGAACTCGGCGGCGAGGTGGTTGATCAGCAGGTACGAGAGTTCGTCGCGGCTGGCGAGGATGATGATCGGTTGGCTCATGGCGCACCGCCCAGCAGTTCATGGGCGGCGGACTGCATCGTCATGACGCGCAGTTGCCCCGCCGCCCGCAGCGCCGCGACCTCGCGCAGAATCGCCTCCAGCGCGTCGAACATGGCCGGACTGGTGCCCAGGTTGAACGGGTGAAACCACAGGTGATACAGGTGACCGCGCCGCACAGCCTGCGCCAGTCCCAGCCGCGCCTGCCGCACGCGCGAGGCCGTCGGGATGCGCCCGCGCAGGCCGTCGTAGGCCATCAGGAACTGCGAGGCGGGCAGGTTGACGAGCTGCGCGTTCACCCGCAGCATATCCAGCGCATAGGTCGGCGGCGGCAGCCCCAGCGCACGGTCGAGCAGGTGCGCGGCGCGGCGCGGGCGCGCAGGCAGGCCGCGATACCAACTGCGTTCCTCGCCGCGATAGGCGCGGATGCCCACTTCTGGCAGCGTGTCGAGATAGGCCACCTGATTGCGCGGGAAGACCAGCGAGCGCAGCGGCAGCCCATGCTGGCGGTGCAGCTCGGCGCAGGCGCGCAGTTCCGCCAGCCACACATCGCGCGTGGTGCTGGACTCGCGCGTATACACATGCGAGAAGGTGTGCGTGCCGATCTCGTGCAACGTGCGCGCGCCACGAATCCACTCGATCACCTCCGGCGCGTGATACCACGCGGTCGGCGTGCGCGGGTGGGCGCGCGGGTCACCGGGCGGCAGGAACAGATGCCCGACCACCGCCCAGGTCGCGGCCACCTCGTAGCGCTCGAGCAGGTCGAGCAGGCGGCGAACGAGCGGACGGTAGCCGTCGAAGCAGGCGGCAAAACGCGGCAAGTCCCAGGCGTCCGTGCCCCAGGCGATTTCCGTGTCGAGGGAGAGGATGAAGGTTGCGCTCATGCGCGGCAGTGTAGCGGAAGATGGGCGGCGGCGCTATGCCCACGCGCTGCTTTTGTGCGTCGCATCGCCAGAACAGCCTCACCGTTGTTGCCGTCGTATCCCCTGGAGAACCTCACCAGCGCCACCCCGTCCGCATCGGCGTTCGACTCCGGCAGCGTTTCCAGAGCCTCACCCCCACGCTCGCTTGAGTCGCTCGCAGCCTCTCCGGCGGGGCTGCTGACTACTTGTCCATTTGACCCTGTTGTTGTGGTCGCATCCCCAGGAGAGGGGAGTCCGATTCCCCCTCTCCAGCGACGCGAGCCGGAGAACCTGCCCTAACCAGCGTGCCCGTGCGTCGCGCAGGAGAGGGCTGCGAGCGACTCTAGCGAGCGTAGGGGGTGAGGTTCCCCAACCACTCCGGCAGGTCATCTGTCCCGGTCACCGCGCGCCAGGCGGCGGCGAAGGCTTCGTCGCCGATCTGAGTTTTCAACTCCTGAATCTTGCGACGATCAATATCGATATTGCGTTGCACACCAATCTCTGTGTCAATCGCCAGGGCATCGAGCGCGCGGCGCAGTGCGTCCTCATGGCGACCGAGCGCCAGCAGCGCGGGCTGCATATCGGTGCAAACAATACCATACGAGTATTGGTCGCCAATGGCCTGGAAGATAACGATGGCCTGCTCGAAATGGCTAACAGCCGCACCCCAGTCTTCCTGCGCCTGAAGCAGATTACCCATTCCTCGCAGCGTGTTGGCCTGACCGAGGCGGTCGGGGATGGCCTCAACCAGCGCCAGCGCCTGGCTGTAGCGCGCCCGCGCCGCCGGGTAGTCGTCCTCCATCCGGTCGAGGTCGCCCAGCGCCTTGAGCGTGTTGGCCTGACCGAGGCGGGCGGGGATGGCCTCAAACAGCGCCAGGGCGTGGGTGTAGCGCGCCCGCGCCGCCGGGTAGTCGGTCTCCATCCGGTCGAGGTCGCCCAGCGCCTTGAGCGTGTTGGCCTGACCGAGGCGGTCGGGGATGGCCTCAAACAGCGCCAGGGCGTGGGTGTAGCGCGCGCGCGCCGCCGGGTAGTCGGCCTCCCGCAGGTCGAGGTCGCCCAGCGCCTGGAGCGTGTTGGCCTGACCACGCGCATAGTCTGCGCGCAGCGCCGCCTGCTGCCCGCCCTCCAGCACCGCGCGCCAGATCGGGTAGGGCTGGTGTAACTGCATGTAGTGATTGAGCGCGTGTGCCAGATCAGCCGTCTGCCGCGCCTGCCGCGCCTCGCCCCAGTTCAGTGCTGCGCGCAGCTCCTCGAAGTCGCGCGTGATCAGCGGGTGGCGTTCCTCGCTCATCGTGTTGGCGTCGTAGTCGCCGTGCAGGCCGTAGTAGTGGGCGAAGTGCGCGGCGCGGGCGTCGTCGTCGGCCTCCAGCGCCGTCCGCACAATCGGCGGCACGGCATAGCGCCCGTCAGCGTCCTCGCGCACGAAGCGCCAGCGCCGCAGCAGCACAAGCGCATCGTCGAAATCTTCTTCTTCAAGTCCCCTCTCCCCCCGGAGAGGGGATTTAGGGGTGAGGCTTTCTTCCCCCTCTCCCCTTGGAGAGGGCTGCGAGCGACTCAAGCGAGCGTGGGGGTGAGGTTTCCCCACCGCCAGCGCCGCCGCGCGCTCGAACGGCCCGGCGAAGACGCACAGCCGCCGCAGCAGCGCTTCTGCTGCCGCGCCCTCGGCCTCTTCCGCGCGCATGTCCTTGAGCGTCGTCAGCACGAGGGCGTCGAGCGGTTCATCCAGCCGTTCGCGGTTGGCCGTCGTCAGCCAGCCGAGCACCTGCTCTGGCCGCCGCTTGGCCGCGAGCTGCTCAATCGCCCACTTGATCATGCCGGGGTGAAAATTCGCTGCCTCCGCCAACTGCCGCGCCAGTTCCTCGCTCAACGTCAGGTCGTTATAAGCGCGGGCAATCTCCAGCGTCGCCCGCAGCGCGCTGGTCAGGTCAAGGGCGCGCGGCTCGTGTTCACGGCGTGGCGCTCGCAGTTGCGGCCATTCCGTGCGGCTGGTCAGCAGGACGTGCGCCCCGTTGGCGGCCAAGCGCTCGATCAGCGTCACGTAGGCGGCGCGGCGCGGGTCGCTGGACAGCACCGATTCGGCGTTGTCGATCACCACGACGCGGCGCTGCGTCTTCAGGCGGCGCAGCACTTCGCTCTCCGGCGCTTCCGGCGGCAGGGCGAAATGCTCGCGCAGCAGCACGAACACCTCGCCGGGGATGCTGGCGTCGGTGCAGCGGTGCCAGATCGCCCCATACGCCTCCGGGCTGGTCAGCACGACCTCGGCAGCCAGGCGGCTCTTGCCCAACCCGCCCACGCCCACGATGCTGGTCGGCGCTTCGTTGAGCAACCGCAGCACCCTGTGCAGATCATCGTCGCGCCCCTGCATGGGAATGCTGACTAGTTCGCGCGGCAGGTCGCCGGTGATCGGCCAGCGTTTGAAACGCGGGGCATCGCCGTCTGTGCCGGGAGCAGTCCGCCCCAGGATCGCGTCCGCCAGCGCGCGAATGCCCGCGTCCCATTCGTCCGCCGTTCGCAGGCGCACGAACTGGAAACTCCGCAGGCGCGGCGGGATGTCCTCGAAGGGCACATCATCAAAGATCACGGGCAGCACCGCGTGGCCGTAGGTGATGGCGGCACGCCACTCCGCGCGCACTTCCTCACTCAGCACCGACTGACGCGAGAGGACGACCAGACAGTGCGGGCAGTCCTTCAAGGCGCGTTCGATAGTCGTCTCCCAGGGTGCACCCGCCGGGATGTCCTTATGGTCAACCCACAGATCAGTTTTCGTGGCAGCTTCCAGCGCATCGTGCAGTTCGGTGACGCGCGCATCATCCCTGGTCGCATGACTGACGAAGACGGCGGGCATCAGGCGGCCTCCTCACGCAGCGGGGTACATCGTAGATTCAGTGAATCACGGATTGAAGCACCCCACCCCTAAATCCCCTCCCCATTGCATCCCACAGGGACGCTAGGCAGTGGAGAGGGGACTTCCTAAGCCATCTTGCACCCCTCTGCCACGCAGTGGAGAGGGGCTGGGGGTGAGGTTTTGGCAAAATCGCGATTCACTGAGATTATTATATCCAAGCCGCCGCGTTTCGTCCTTCATAACAAAAAGAGGCAGAGCGCCGTGCCCTGCCTCTCCTGAAAATAACCGCTATCACCCCGGACGAGTAGGGGCGCACAGCTATGCGCCCCTACCGTGCGCCCTACAAAGCCGGCGCGGCGGGCTTCACCCCTTCGCGGCATATGTTGTATTCATGGATAACGCTCCTGCACCACCGACTACTGCACGGTGCGCCAGGAACTATCCGCCTGGATCACGCGACCGTCCGGCAGCGTCAGCACCTGCGAGTCAATCTGGCCGACGCCGTCCCAGTACGGGAAGACCTCCCACTGCGTCACATAGCTGACCTCTTCCGCCGTCGCCCAGCCCAGCAGATCCAGCCCGCCAATCGACGACCACACCTTGCCGAAACCGCGCAGCGGCGCGAACAAC
>JAEUQX010000465.1 GCA_016788625.1 Anaerolineae bacterium | reverse complement strand
CGCGATGAGCCGCATCGCAGGCTGGACGGCGCACATCATCGAGCAGTTCGCCAACAACCGCCTCATCCGCCCCGATGTGAACTACACCGGGCCGATGGGTCTGCAGTGGGTTGCTATTGACCAGCGTTAAGCTGTCAGTCGTTAGTCGATAGCCGCATACTTCGATATTGGGCGCGGGCTGTGGCTGCGCGCCCAATCAGCGACCTTCGGCATTGATAGTTTGGACTGTTCGCTAATGACACAAGGCTGTCAGCTCCAATCGGTCGCTGGCGCTGGTCTGCTGCACTATGCCGCGTAACAGCCACACACCAGCGCTGGCGCAACCCATTTTGGTGAATAGACGTATACTTAGCAGGTGAAACAAGCAGAGGGGATGCCTTATGCTGCCCGTCAATACCCTGCAACCAGTTCGGAAAACGTCGTATGTGACCTACGGGTTGATCGTCTTGAATGCGCTGGTCTTCCTGTGGGAGATCACGCAGCCACCGTTACAACTGCGGCAAACGTTCTTCAACTATGCCGCTGTGATGTGCGAAGTTGCCCAAAGCCCCATCTCGGTAGACACGTTCACAGATGTTATCCGCAGCATGTTCCTGCACGGTGGCTGGGCGCATCTGGTCGGCAACATGACCTTCCTGTGGATCTTTGGTCGCAACATCGAGGATTATCTCGGTCACCGCAATTTCCTGATCCTCTACCTGGTCGGCGGCTTCATTGCGGCCTTCGCCGAGACCATCCTGCACCCGAACATCTGCGTGCCAATGATCGGCGCGAGCGGGGCAATTGCAGCAGTGCTAGGCAGTTTCCTGATCTTCTACCCCGGCACGCGCGTGCGGGTGATGGTCATCTTCTTCCGCTTCTTCCCACGCTTCTATGACCTGCCCGCGCTGATCGTGTTGGGCTTCTGGTTCTTCGTACAGTTGTTCAATGGTGTGGCCTCGCTGGGTGTCGATACGCTCGGTGGGGGTGTGGCGTTCTTCGCGCACATTGGCGGATTCGTCGGTGGTTTGGTGATCGCCTTCATCTACACCATGTTCAACCCGCCGCCAGAACGTGTCACCTACGTGGACTGAGACCTAATCAACAGCGCATTATGCAACGAATACTTACGGGCAGCAGCGGCAGCGCAATCAAGTCGCACAACCTCCGGGCGGTGTTGTTCAGCCTGCTGCGTCAGGAAGCGGTTTCCCGTGCTCAACTGGCGCAGCTCACTCAGCTTTCCTCCACCACCATTACCAACCTGATCACTGAACTGCTCGATCAGGGTATCGTCGCGGAAGACACTGACAGCGCGGCCACACAACCTGTGCAGCGCGCCGTTGGCAGGCCACAAACAGCGCTGCGGTTAGTCGCGGCGTCTCGAACAGCAGTAGGCGTGCATTTTGATGTCGATCACATCAATGTTGCCGTGACGGATCTGTTTGGGAAACCCCTGGCCGCCTGCTCTGCCCCACATCCCGCAGACCGCGCCCCCCAACCCGCGCTGGCCGAAACGGTACGTCTGGTACGACAAGCCATCAGCGAGAGCGGCGTGGACACGCGCCTGATCGTCGGCGTTGGCGTTGGCGCATCCGGGCTGGTCGATGCGGAGCGCGGTGTGAATGTGATCGCGCCGAATTTGGGCTGGCGCGATGTCCCTCTGCGGGATTGGCTGACTGCTGAACTCGGCCTACCCGTATGCATCGAGAACAACGTGCGCACAATGGCACTGGCTGAAGTGATGTTTGGCGCGGGGCGCGGCGTGAATGCGCTGGCCTTCGTCTATGCGCGCGTCGGCGTCGGTGCCGGGTTCGTCGTCAACGGCGAGATATACCGGGGAAGCGCGGAGGGTGCGGGCGAGATCGGCCATACCACCATCATTCCCAACGGAGGAATCCGTTGTCGCTGCGGCAACACAGGCTGTCTGGAGACACTCGTCTCCGAACCTGCCTTGCTGCGCGCCGCTCATGAACTGGCCGAAGCGCAGCCGCGTAGTCTGCTGGCCGAACATCTCCGGACGGGGCAAGGCCTGGAGAGCGTATTCCAGGCGGCACGAGCCGGAGACGAGCCAACACGCGCCATGCTGCAAACGCGAGCGCAGTATATGGGTATCGCGCTGGCGAACCTGGTCAACATCCTTAATCCGGAACTGATCGTCATGGGTGGTCTCTTCCGCCAGGGTCGCGACCTGCTGCTGCCGACCGTCGAAGCCACGATACGCGCGCGGGCATTCGCGCGATTAGGCGAACGTGTCGGCTTACAGACTGCCAGCTTCGACGGTCGAGCGGGCGTGATCGGCGCGGCGACCCTGGCCCTCAACACCTTCTTCTATCAACAAACTGCGGAAGCTGGATGACAGCAGCAAAGCCGCAACAGGCCGACCAGAATAACGAAACCAACCGCAAGCCGATGGGATTGTGGGCAGGGTTCCGCCACTCTGAAAAGAGCCTACGCAAAGTCGTTAAAGTACCGCTATAATTTGTTTATCAACTTGAGAAATTAATTGACTGAAAGTGCATTTTGTGAAAAGTGAACGGGTTTCCGCTCAGCCTTATGGGATTTCCCCGGTAACGACAGCCTGTATGGACACTCTGCTCCGCTGGAGGCGCAGTGATGCGTACCTTCACTCCTGCACGTATAGCAGAAACCTTGTCGTCCCAGGCGTCATGCGATGGTACGATTAAACCACCCGCAAAACAGGATGAGGTTACCCGTATGGCTGACAACGAACGGCGCAACATTATCACGCCACTGCCCGGATGCGACCCGCAAATCGGGCGCAACCTGGCACGCATCGAAGAGACACGCCGCCGCACCCGCCGCGCTCTGGAAGGCATCACGCAGGAACAACTTGATTGGCAGCCGCCTGTAGCCAACAGCATTGGCACACTGCTCTACCACATCGCCGTAATTGAAATGGACTGG
>JAEUQX010000455.1 GCA_016788625.1 Anaerolineae bacterium | reverse complement strand
GTGGTCTCCAGAATGCTTCGTGTTCTGAGTGTTTTCGTGTTGTTTGTCGCCAGTTTTGCGAGCCTTTCGTCGGTGGATGCACGACCGTATGTCCGGCTGCAGATTGAGGCGATAGGCGTATCATCGAGTATCATCACCTTCCCCTTGTGGCGCGACACCTGGGCGATTGACCCCTGGGAGGATAACATCGGCCATCTGGAAGCAACCTCCTGGCTGGATGCGCCGGGCAATATCGTGCTGGCGGGTCACTCACGCCTGCCGAATGGCAATCCTGGGATCCTTGCCAACTTGAATCAAGTCGGTGTGGGGTCTGAATTGAAGCTCTCGCTCGGCGAGGAAGAACGGCGCTATGTGGTGAATGAGGTGAAGATCGTTTCGGAATACGACATCGGCGTGATCCTGCCAACCAGCGACGACCGCATCACCCTGATTACCTGCGATGTAGGGTCGTATGACCCGGCCACGGGTATGTATTCGCAGCGTCTGGTGGTGGTTGCCAATCGTGTTGGGTAGGAACGACGCGCGGTGAGGGAGGGGAAGCATTAAGCCGCTGAGTCGTGACGGCGGAAATGTAGTAGGGGCGAACGGGATGTTCGCCCTCTTTGCCGAGACGGGTGGGCACGCTGGCTCACCTTTTTGTTTGCAGCAGGGCAGCGGCTGGTTGGTCGATCATCCAGGTTAGACTGCCCGCAGCAGGCTGGATAAACTGCGCTGGCAAGTGACGCGGGTTGCGTGCGCCGTCGATCACCTGATGCAGCGGTGCTGCCTTGCTGCTGCCCGCTGCCAGGAACAGGATGTTGGCGGTGGCGTTGATGGCTGGGATGGTCAGTGTGATACGGTTGGGCTGTATAGCAGTCGGCGCGTAGTTAGCTGTTACCCAGGAATCGTGTCTGTCGAGTGCGGCTGTCTCGGGGAACAACGATGCTGTGTGCGCGTCGTCGCCCATGCCGAGCAGAATCAGGTCAAAGCGCGGCCACTCACCTTTGAAGAATTCGCGCAGCACCTGCTCATAGCTGCTGGCCGCGTCCGGCGGGGTCAGTTCGCCGGGGATACGATGAACTTGACTGTCAGGAATAGCCACATGATCGAGCAGCGCCTCGCGTGCCATGCGGTAGCAGCTGTCGTCGTGGTCAGGCGGCACACACCGTTCATCGCCCCAGAAGCAGTGCCAGCCTGACCAGTTGATTTGTGCCCCACGGGAAGCCAGCACGCCATAGAGGGCGCGGGGTGTCGAGCCGCCGGATAGCGCGATGTTAAACGCCCCGCGCGCTGCCATGCACGCCGCCGCCAACTCGGTGATGAAGTCAGCGGCAGCAAGAGCAAGGCTGGTTGGGTCGGCGTAGATTCGCACGTCATTCTTCATGCCGAGTTGCACCCCAGCCGCCAGACATGCCCGTCGCGCGCGAGCAGGGATTCGGCTTCGGTTGGTCCCCAAGTCCCCGGTTCATACGTGGCTACGGGTGGCGCGCCTGGAGCTGCCCAGCCGCGAATGATTGGGTCAATGATGTTCCACATGGCCTCGATCTCGTCACTGCGCGTGAAGAGCGACGGGTCGCCTTGCAGCGCTTCCAGCAGCAGCCGCTCGTAAGCCTCCGGGATTTCGCACTCGCCAAAGGCTTTCTTGTAGGTGAATTCCATATCGACCGAACGTGTTTCGTGGCTGGAATCGGGTAATTTGGCCTCGAAGTTGAGGTGGATGCCCTCATCTGGCTGAATGCAGATCGTCAGCGTGTTGGGCGCGAATGTCTCGTCCTTCGGAAGATTGAACATGACCTGCGGTGGGCGGCGGAAGCGCACGCGAATCTGGCTGGTCTTGGTACGCATGGCTTTACCGGAGCGCAGATAGAACGGCACACCCTGCCAGCGCCAATCATCGACGAATAACTTGAGCGCCGCATAAGTTGGCGTTTCTGAACCGGGAGCGACGCCATTCGCTTCGAGATACCCCGTATACTGCGCGCGCACAGTATCGCGAATATCGACAGGGCGGATGGCCGTGAAGACCTTGACCTTCTCGTTCCTCAGGGCCGTGGCATTGAACGACGCAGGAGGTTCCATGGCAACCAGTGCCAGCAGTTGGAGCAGGTGATTCTGAAACATATCCCGCAGCACGCCTGCCTGATCGTAGTAGTTGGCGCGATGGCCGACATCGACCGACTCGGCAACCGTGATCTGGACATTATCGACGTAGTTGCGATTCCAGATCGGCTCGAAGATTGTGTTGGCAAAGCGTAGGAACAGGATGTTCTGTGCAGTCTCTTTGCCCAGGTAATGATCGATACGGTAGACCTGGTTTTCTTCAAAGACGCTGTGTACCACGTCATTGAGTTCGTGCGCAGATTTGAGATCGGTACCGAACGGTTTCTCGATGACGATACGCCGCCAGGCTGTTTCTTCCTTCGCCATTCCAAGTTGGCCGAGGTTGTGGATGATTGGCGCGTAAAGCTGCGGCGCCACCGAGAGATAATACAATCGGTTCGTCTCCGGCTGTTCGTAGTCTGCCAGAAAACGGTTGGTCGCTTCAAGTTCACCCAGCAGAGAGGCATCTCCTGGCGAATACCAGATGTGCTGCGCGAATGTCTCCCAGGCGTCCGCGCTGAACGTGTCGCGCGAGAAATCTGCGACAGCCTTGCGCATCTGCTCGCGAAACTGCTCATGCGTGAACTTTGTACGCGCCACGCCAACAATGTTGAACGTTTCAGGTAGGCGCTCTTTACGATAGAGGTTGTAGAAGGCGGGCACCAGTTTGCGCCCCGTCAGATCGCCTGAAGCGCCAAAAATGACAACGGATACTGCGCCATCGGGATACGTCATGGTCGTCAGGCCTTTTTGACTTCATGGCCGCCAAACTGATTGCGCATCGCAGCGAGCATCTTGGCCGCGAAGCTCTCATCCTGACGGCTCACGAAGCGCATCAGCAGTGACATGGTGATGACGGGTGCGGGCACATCCTGGTCAATCGATTCGAACACCGTCCAGCGACCTTCGCCTGAGTCGGCTACCCAGCCCTTAATGCCCTCCAGATCGGGATTCTCCTTGAGGGCATTAGCCGTCAGGTCAAGCAGCCACGAGCGGACAACGCTGCCATAACGCCACAGTTCAGCAATCTGGTAGAGATCAAGCTCGAATTCTTTCTTGGCGCGCATGATCTCGAAACCTTCGGCATAGGCCTGCATCATGCCATACTCGATACCATTGTGTACCATCTTGACGAAGTGACCTGCGCCGTTTGGCCCAACGTGTCCCCATCCCATGTCAGCGGCGGGTGCGAGCGTTTCCAGCAGTGGGCGAATGTGATTCACGGCCTCGGCCTCACCACCAACCATCAAGGCATAGCCTTCGGTGATGCCCCAGATGCCGCCGCTTGTGCCGACATCGACGAAGTGGAGGTTTTGTGCCCGCAGCGCTTCACCACGTCGCACCGAGTCCTTATAGTTGCTGTTGCCGCCGTCGATCAGGATATCGCCGGGAGCGAGCAGACCCGTGAGCTTGTCGATCATCGCCTGTGTCGCGTCACCGGCGGGTACCATGACCCATACGACGCGCGGTGTTTCCAGCTTGCTCACCAGGTCTTCGACCGAGCTTGACGGGATCGCGCCTTCTTTTGCAGCTTCCTGAACAGGTTCCGGGCTGCGGTTGTAAACGACGATTTCGTGCCCGCCTTTCAGCAGGCGCTTGACCATGTTGCCGCCCATACGTCCCAGACCAATCATGCCCATCTTCATCATTCAAACCCTTTCCACTGCTGACTACAGTGTGATATGCCGGATGCCGTCTGCCCCGGCGACGATAACTTCGCTGGCGAGGCCGATGAACAGCCCATGTTCAAGGATGCCCGCGCGCGCATCAAGTTTGTGTGCGAGCTGTGCGGGGTCGGGAATTGGACCAAACTTGCAGTCAAAGATGTAATTACCCTGATCGGTGTAGTAGACGCTGCCGTCCGTCTTGCGCCGGATGTTGACCACTGCGCCGAGCGATTCGAGGTAGCGGCGCTGCGAACCGTGTCCGAATGGGATAACTTCAATCGGCACCGCCCAACCGGTTCCCAACGCCGGGACGAGTTTGGACTCATCTACGACGATGATCTCGCGACTGGATGCTTCCGCGACGATTTTCTCCCGCGTCAGCGCACCGCCGCCACCCTTGATCAGATTCAGTCGCGGGTCCACTTCGTCGGCGCCGTCGATGGTCAGGTCTATCACCGGATAGTCTTCCAATGTGGCGAGTGGGATACCTTGTTCTCGTGCATCAGCGGCGACGACCTCAGCGCATGGGATGCCGATGATCTCCTTTAGCACACCCTCGCGCAGGAGGTGGCCAAGGTGCTGGATGGCAAGGCGAGCCGTGCTGCCCGCACCCAGCCCGACAACCATGCCGGACCGAATATAGGCCACAGCGCGTTCGGCGGCCTGCTGCTTGTAACGGTTGATTTGCGCGTTCATGGCATTACACCAGCACGCGCGCTGAGATCGCAGCGCCGACAATGCCCGCATCGTTGAGCATTTGCGCGGGGATGGCGGGCGTGCGGATATCCAGCAGTGGCAGGAATCTATCGTGTTTTTTGCTCACGCCGCCGCCGATGATGAATAAATCAGGCGAAAAGAGGAATTCAACGTAATGAAGGTACTCGTTCACTTTCTCGGCCCATTTTTCCCATGAAAGGTCTCTTTCCTGGCGGATACGATCTGATGCGCGATGCTCTGCATCCTTGCCACGAATTTCCAGGTGGCCGAGTTCGGTGTTCGGCACAAGGATGCGATTGACGAACAACGCGCTGCCAATGCCCGTGCCAAAGGTCAGCATGATGACGACGCCCGTGTGGCCGACGCCCGCGCCGAATTCCATTTCGGCTATGCCCGCAGCGTCGGCATCATTGACGACGACGAAGGGGCAGTCCGCCCGCTCCTGAAACAAGGCCTGACTGTTCGTGCCAATCCATTCCTTGTCGACATTGGCTGCACTGTGGACGACGCCTTCTTTGACGATGGCCGGGAACGTGCACCCGACTGGCCCCGTCCAGTTGAAATGTCTGGTGATTTCCGCCACAACATCGGCTACATCGCTCGGCTTGGAAGGCTGTGGGGTGGGGATACGGTGGCGTTCCGTGAGCATGGTTCCGGTGATCGTATCTACCGGCGCGCCCTTGATACCTGAACCGCCAATATCGATACCTAAGATCTGCATCTCATTGCTCCTGCGTACTCATGCTTAGCCGCAGCAAGTATAGCACTTTGTGCGTTTTTCAAGCTTCAAATAGTTGGTGTACAGGTAACTTGATGTTCATGTTACCTCGATCCCAGTAGTCCTCGCAGGGTGCATCTACGTTACACAGCACGAGACAGCGCTTTAACGGGATGTTAAGCGCGATGCGGGAATGTGGACGAATCGTAATGATCGGTCATAATCAGCGCGATCATATAAATCTGGAGGGGGACTCATGGCGGGAGCAAGCACCTTGCACAACATGGTGGACGCGCAGGAGTACAAACGGCGAATTCGCGCCTGGACGCTGTATGACTGGGCGAACTCGGCCTTCGTAACCACCGTCCTCGCGGCGGTGCTGCCAACCTACTACGCCACAGTAGCGGGAGCGACTCTGCCCAGCCGAGCAGTGGCGACATCGTACTGGAGCATTGGCCTCAGCGTATCGCTATTCCTGGTGGCAATCATGTCACCTATCCTGGGAACGGTCTCGGATATTGTGCGTGGAAAAAAGCGCCTGCTGGCAATTTTCGCGGGCATTGGCATCGTGGCGACGGCGCTGCTGGTGCTGGTTGATACAGGCGATTGGCTGCTGGCTTCGGTGCTGGCAGTGCTTGGGCGTATCGGTTTAAATGGATCTATCTCGTTCTACGACTCACTGCTGCCGCATGTAGCCAGGCCAGAAGACCAGGACAGCGTATCAACGCGTGGTTATGCGATGGGTTACCTGGGCGGCGGTTTGCTGCTTGCAGTCAATATCGCCATGATACAACTGCTGCCTGGTACATGGGGTGCGCGCCTTTCATTCTTCAGTGTGGCAATCTGGTGGCTGGTGTTTTCGATACCCCTATTCCGGCAGATACCGGAACCGCCTGCTGCGACTGCCAAGCTCAAGCCGGGTGAAACGGTCATCGGTGTCAGTTTCAGACGGCTTTGGGACACGGTGCGTGATATTCGGCATTATGGTGAACTATTCAAGTTTTTGATCGCGTTTCTGATTTACAATGACGCGATTGGGACGATTATCGGCGTGGCGGCCATCTACGGCGCCGAGCTGGGCTTCGGGGTGCTCGAACTGGTGCTGGCGCTTCTCCTGGTACAGTTCGTCGGCATCCCTTTTAGCCTGATCTTTGGTCGACTGCCGAGCAAGGAAACCAAACGGCGGCCAATCTATCTGGCGTTCATCATCTTTAATCTCGTCACGCTTCCTATCGTTGGCATTGTTGGGGCTGCCGTGCTGCCGCGCGCGATCAGCGGCGCACCATCTCCCGCCTATACCACCATCGACGGCTCTTTTGGCGAGGGTACGTATCTGGCTGGCGGAGATGCCATTCAATACAGCGGAACATGGGAGCAGGAAACGATCAGCGCGGCGCAGTTGGATGCACCGCAGGACGCTGTCTATGCTTCGACCGGCGAAGTCGGTGCATCCTATGCATTTCCGTTCAATGGACAGCAGGTCGAAGTGACTTATAGTACGGCCCCGAACTTCGGCATCTGGGATGTGCAGATAGACGGTCAGCCGCTGCTGGATGAAGAGGGTCAACCGATCCGCCTTGATGGCTATAGTTTAACGGTGCGGTACGGAGAGACGGAAGTGTTTGCAGCCGCCGAACCGGGAACACATGTGCTGACACTCATCAACAGCGGTGAAAAGGCCGAAGGAAGTACAGGGAACGGCATGGCAGTGGGCCAGGTGAAGGTGCTGCCACCCCTGCGCGAGAACAATCTGATCATAATCATTGGGCTGCTGCTGGCGGTACAGGCGGTTGGTCTGGTTTTTGCGCTGGCTGTTGGCCGGTCGTTGTTTACCCGCCTGGCGGAGAGCCTGAATACGAAACGCAGCATTATCCTGGCACTGATCGTTTACAGTGTGATCGCTATTTGGGGTTTCTTCCTCAATTCAACAATTGAATACTGGCTGTTAGCGTGGATGGTGGCGATTGTGCAGGGCGGCAGCCAGGCGCTCAGTCGCAGCATCTACGCGGCGATGTCCCCGGCGAGCAAGAGCGGTGAGTTCTTCGGCTTGTTTGGCGTGATGGAGAAATTCTCTGCCATCCTTGGCCCGCTGCTGTTTGCCATTGCGGCTACTATGTTCGGCAGCAGTCGCCCGGCGATCCTCAGCCTGATCGCATTTTTCATCATTGGTGGTTACCTGTTGACGCGTGTCAATATCGAGGCGGGGATTGCCGTCGCCCGCGAGGAAGATGCTGCACTGCTCGGCAACCAGTCCGGTGCTTGACAATCGGGATTGCTGCGGTATTCTCTTGCGCTATGTTAACGATCTGGATTCGCCTGAACCGTTTGCGTCGTCGCCGCTGGACTTGCCTAATGCTTTCCGGTGCGATGCTGCTTGAGGTGAATTAGCAGATCGACTTCCCAAGCGTATTCAGCCCCGGAGAGCGCCGGGGCTTTTATATTGGCTCTGCCTGCTGCTCAGTGCCGCAGGCAGTTCCATAGACACAAAGGATAGATGCAATGGCACGGCAAGAAGTCAAGAAAGTGGTTCTGGCCTACAGCGGCGGGCTGGACACATCCGTGATCGTTCCCTGGCTGCGGAACAATTACAAGAACTGCGAGGTTATTTGTTTTTGCGCCGACCTTGGGCAGGAAGAGGAACTCGATGGGCTGGAAGAGAAGGCCATCAAGTCCGGCGCGAGCAAACTCTATATCCGTGATCTGCGCGAGGAATTTCTCCGCGACTTCGTGTTTCCGACGATGCAGGCGGGGGCGGTGTACGAGCGCGAGTACCTGCTGGGTACGTCGTTTGCGCGGCCGCTGATCGCCAAGCATCTGGTCGAGATTGCCGAGGCGGAAGGCGCGGATGGCGTGGCGCATGGGGCGACGGGCAAAGGCAATGATCAGGTGCGTTTCGAACTGACAGTCATGGCCCTCAACCCTAAGCTGAAGATCATCGCGCCCTGGCGTGAGTGGGAGATTCGCAGCCGCGAGGATGCGCTGGCTTATGCGGCGGAATTCAATGTGCCCGTGACCGCGACCGAGAAGTCGATCTACAGCCGCGACCGCAACCTGTTCCACCTCAGCCATGAAGGCGGGCTATTGGAAGACCCCTGGAATGAGCCGGAAGCCGGTATGTATCAGATCACGACCAATCCGGAGCAGGCACCGGAGCAGGGTGAGTATGTCGAGATTGGCTTTGATAAGGGCGTCCCGGTGAGCGTGAATGGCGAAACGCTGCCACCGGTTGAATTGTTCATGCGCTTGAACAAGCTGGCCGGGAAACATGGTATTGGCCGCGCAGATATTGTAGAGAACCGGTTGGTTGGCATGAAGAGCCACGGCGTTTACGAGACGCCTGCCGGGACTCTGCTGCGGCGCGCGCACCAGGCGTTGGAGGCGATGTGCCTGGATAAGCACACCATGCACTACAAGGACTTCGTGGCCGTCAAGTATGCCGAACTGGTCTACAACGGTATGTGGTATACGCGGCTGCGCGAAGCGCTGGATGCTTTCGTGCAGGTGACTCAGGAGCAGGTGAGCGGGGTGGTGCGGCTGAAGCTCTACAAGGGCAACATGATCATCGCCGGACGCAAGAGCGAGTTCAGCCTGTATCGCGAAGACTATGCCTCTTTCGGCGAAGAGGATGTGTACAACCAACAGGACGCGGAAGGTTTCATCGCACTGTTTGGCCTGCCGCTTAAAGTCGAGGCATTGCTGGCGATTGACGGCGCGGGCAAGAGTCGCTATCGCAGCCCGGACTACAGCAAGTTCAAACGGGACTAAGGATATGACGTTATGGGGGGGGCGCTTCAGTGAACCGAGTGATGCCGATCTGCGTGCGCTCAACGACAGCATCGGCTTTGATCGTCGCATGTACCGCCAGGATATTCGCGGCAGCATGGCCTATGCTCGGGCGATTACGCGTGCTGGAATCCTGACGGATGCTGAAGCGCAAACAATCATTGATGGGCTGGAGCGCGTGCTGGCTGAGTTTGAAGGCGGAACATTCGTCCTCCAGGTAGGAGACGAAGACATCCATACAGCGGTCGAGCGGCGGTTGACCGAGCTGGTCGGCGCTGTTGCGGGCAGGCTGCATACCGGACGCAGTCGCAACGATCAGGTGGCGACTGACTTTCGACTGTGGGTGATGGATGCGCTGCGCGAGATCGATGCGCGAGCGCAAACCTTGCAGGCTGCGCTGCTTGAACAGGCCGAGCGGCATGTGACCACGTTGATGCCCGGCTACACACACCTGCAACCCGCGCAGCCAATCACGGCGGCGCACTGGCTGCTGAGTTTCTTCTGGATGCTGGCGCGTGACCGCGAACGACTCGCAGATACGTATCGGCGCACGGCAGTATCGCCACTTGGGTCGGGCGCATTGGCGGGTACGCCGCTGGCAATCGACCGTGCCGCTTTGGCGAATGAACTGGGTTTGCATTCGCATAGTCAAAACAGTCTCGACAGTGTGAGTGATCGGGACTTCGCGGTGGAGTCTTTGTTCACGTTCGCGCTGCTGGGCACGCATCTCAGCCGTCTGGGCGAAGACATCATCCTGTACAGCAATCCGCAGTTCGGCTATATCACGCTGAATGATCGCTACAGCACGGGATCAAGCCTGATGCCGCAGAAACGCAACGCCGACCCCATGGAGTTAGCGCGCGGCAAAGCTGGACGCTTGATCGGCCATCTGGCAGGGCTGCTGGCGACGCTCAAAGGACTGCCGAGCAGTTACAACAAGGACTTGCAGGAAGACAAAGAACGGGTCTTCGATGCGGTAGACACGCTGAATGTGCTGCTCCCAGTTGTAACAGCTATCATCAATACACTGAAGCTGAATCCGGAGCGAATGCGTGCAGCACTGACAGACGACATGCTGGCGACTGATTTGGCTGATTACCTTGTTCGCAAGGGAATGCCGTTTCGTGAGGCGCATCATGTGGTTGGTGGGGCGGTGCGCGTGGCTGCTGAACAAGGTGTGACGCTCTCTGTGCTGTCTTTGGAAACACTGCAAGCACTCTCCCCCTTGTTTGGTGCAGATGTGCGCGCGGTATTTGATTTCGACGCATCGGTGGCGCGGCGCAGTGCGGACGGTGGAACCGCCCCCGATGCTGTGCGGCGGCAGATTGCGGCGGCTCACGATGCGCTAGCTGGGCAGCTTGCACAATAGCCGCGTAGCAACTTGCACGAACTTAAGCAACCGGTGAATGAGCTTTGGCGGAAGGGTTGACAACTCTGTTGAAGCTCGTTACTCTATGTAACATTGAATTCCAGGGCATTGTGTACCTATGAACAACCGCAGCCAGTCAGTCGTCGTCATTATTAGCCTTGTCAACGTACTCGTCCTTATCGACGGGGTATAACGGCTTGGGTGCTGACTGACTGAGCGAAGCAAAACGCGAACTGTAAAGCCCCCAAGCCGGGGGCTTTTTTGTTGTTATTCGAGAGGACAGAACCTAATATGCCTGCAGAATGGATTTGGAAAAACGGAGAGTTCGTCAAGTGGGAGGATGCGACGGTGCACGTCACCGCCCACGCGCTGCATTATGGCTCAAGTGTGTTTGAAGGTGTGAGAGCCTACTCCACTCCGCAAGGCCCCGCCGTGTTCCGCCTGGAACCGCACACGCGCCGCCTGTTCAACTCCGCCAAGATCGCCCGCATGGAAATGCCTTTCACCCCCGAACAAGTTAATGAAGCCATTCTGGAGACAATCCGCCGCAATGGGCACGATTCATGTTACGTTCGCCCCCTGGCGTTTCGTGGCGTCAACCGCCTGGGTGTCGAAGGCCGGCATAATCCCACCGATATCGTGATCATCACGATGGAGTGGGGACGTTACCTGGGGCCGGAAGCCATCGAGCAGGGCGTAGATGTTCAGGTCAGTTCGTGGCGGCGCATTGCACCGGACACGTTCGCCTCGATGGCGAAGATCGGCGGCCAGTATGTCAACAGCCAGTTCATTACGATGGAAGCGCATGACAACGGTTTCAACGAAGGACTGGCGCTGGACTATAACGGTAACGTCAGCGAAGGTGCGGGCGAGAATATCTTCGTCATCCTCGATGGCACCGTCTATACGCCGGGTATCGGCTCATCGATCCTGCTGGGTATCACGCGCGACACGGTGCTGACGCTGCTGAGCGATCTGGGCTACCCGATCCGTTATGAAACCCTCTCGCGTGACATGCTCTACGTTGCCGATGAAATCTTCCTGACGGGTACCGCCGCGGAAATTACGCCTGTGCGTTCGGTTGACCGTATCCAGATCGGAGCGGGCAAACGCGGCCCCATCACAAAAGTTTTGCAGGACGAGTTCTTTGCGCTCACCGCTGGGGAGAAGCCTGACCGTCATGGTTGGCTGACACCTGTGCGCGCCGCTGCACCCACAGCCACTGGGGATTAGTGAAGGAGCAATCTGATGTTGCTGACTGGCGCTGAGATCGTAATGGAATGTTTGCTGCGTGAAGGAGTAGATGTTATTTTCGGCTATCCGGGCGGCGCTATCCTGCCGACCTACGATGCCATGACCAAGTATCCCCAGATTCGGCACGTGCTGGTGCGTCATGAGCAGGGCGCGTCGCACATGGCTGATGGCTACGCCCGCGCAACGGGCCGGGTTGGCGTGGCGATTGCGACCAGCGGCCCCGGCGCGACCAACCTTGTGACGGGCATTGCCACTGCGATGATGGACTCGTCGCCGATTGTCTGCATCACGGGGCAGGTGCCGCGCGGTGCGATTGGCTCCGACGCCTTCCAGGAATGCGACATCACGGGTATCACTATCCCGGTGACAAAGCATAACTACCTGGTTTCGGATGTGCGCGAATTGGCCTATATCATGCGCGAGGCTTTTCATATTGCGCGCACGGGTCGCCCAGGCCCTGTACTGGTCGATATTCCTAAGGACATCCAGAACGAGAAGACAGAGTTCATTTATCCCGAAGGCGAGATTCGTCTGCCGGGTTATCGTCCGCCGAGCATGGCGACTGATGATCAGGTGAAGGCGGCACTGGAACTGATTGCCAATGCCAAAAAGCCGGTCATCCTGGCGGGACATGGCATCATGATGTCGGGTGCCTCGCAGGCGTTGCAGGAGCTTGCCGAACGTGCACAAATCCCGGTGACGCTGACGCTCCTGGGTAAGGGCGCGATGCCTGAGAAGCATCCATTGTGCGTGGGCATGATGGGGATGCACGGCGCGGCGGCCTGTAACTTTGCCATCCAGGAAGCCGATCTTTTGATCGCGTTGGGGATGCGTTTTGATGATCGCGTGACAGGCAACCTGAAGACCTACTCTCCGAATTCGAAGAAGATTCATATTGATATTGATCCATCGGAGATCAATAAGAATGTACGCGTCGATGTCGGGATCGCGGGTGACGTGGGTACCGTGCTGTCGCAGCTTCTGCCCGGTTTGCAGTCCAAAACTCACGCCGAGTGGGTTGGGAAGATTCGCGATTGGCAGGAAGACGGGGATGAGCGCGACATCCTGAACCAAGACGCAGGTAGCACATTGTTGGGCGCGCAGGTCATCAACGACCTGTGGAAACATACAGGCGGCGAGGCCATCACGGTGACTGATGTCGGACAGCATCAGATGCTCGAAGCGCAGTATTATCCTCACCAGCGTCCGGCGACGATGCTGACAAGCGGCGGCCTCGGCACGATGGGCTTCGGTTTACCCGCCGCGATTGGCGCGAAGTTTGGCAAACCAGATGAGGAAGTATGGGCGATCGTTGGTGATGGCGGCTTCCAGATGACACTCTGCGAACTGGCGACCGCCAAACAGGAGAACATCAAGGTCAACATCGCCATCCTGAACAACGCATTCCTGGGTATGGTGCGCCAATGGCAGGAGTTCTTCTATGAGGAACGTTATCAGGCGACGCCAATGTTCAGCCCTGACTTCGTGAAGCTGGCAGAAGCTTATGGCATCCCGGCCATGCGCGTGACGAGCCGTGACCAGATCCCCGAATCAGTCGAGTTTGCGCGGCAGCACGACGGACCAGTGCTGATTGAATACGTGATCGAGAAGGAAGAGATTGTGTATCCGATGGTGCCGGCGGGCGCTGATTTGCACAATATGCTGCGCCGCCCGAAGCCAGGTGAGGAGTAACACTATGTCCAACGCTAACAAGCAAACCCTGTCTGCCCTGGTGGAGAATAAGCCGGGCGTCCTGAATCGTGTTGCCAACCTGCTGCGGCGACGCAACTTCAATGTTGATAGTTTGACGGTCGGACGTACACATAACCCGCATATTTCGCGCATGACGATTGTCGTCGATACGGAGAAGGTCAGCGGTCGGCGTATCGCTGCGAATCTCTTTAAGCTCGTCAACGTGATCGACGTCAAGCTCGTTTCGGATGAGCCTTACGTCAGCCGCGATCTGGCTTTGATCAAGGTGCGAACGGACGATGTAGACTCGCGCAATGCCGTCACGTTGATCTGTGATCGCTATCCGGCGCGTATCGTCGATATTGGCACGAAAGTGGCAATTGTCGAAATCACCGCGCAGGAGGATATTGTCGAGGCGTTGATCAACGAGCTTTCGCCCATTGGCATCCTGGAGATGGTTCGCACGGGCGTCGTTGCGATGGGGCGTGGGGTACGTATCCTGGACGCAGAGAATTATGAACCACTGGTGAACGTGCCGACCAACGGCAGCGGCCAGTATCAAGTGTATGGGGTCTAGCCGGGCGATCTTGCCCGCACCACAAAACGGAGAACAGGCATTTCAATGGCTACACTTTTTTATGACAAAGACGCAGATCTCGGCCTGCTGAACGGTAAAACCATCGCGGTGATCGGTTACGGCAGCCAAGGGCACGCACACGCGCTGAACGCCAAGGACAGCGGCATGAAGGTTGTGGTTGGTCTGCACGGTGGCAGCAAGAGCGCCGAGAAGGCCAAGGCAGATGGACTGGATGTCATGTCGGTGGCAGAGGCGACGAAAGCCGCCGATGTCGTCATGATCTTGATCCCGGACACCAAGCAGGCCGAGGTTTATCACCAGGAAGTGGGGCCGAACCTGAAACCCGGCGCGATGCTGATGTTTGCGCACGGTTTCAACATCCACTTCGGTGAGATTTCGCCGCCTGCCAGCGTGGACGTGACCATGGTTGCGCCCAAAGCGCCGGGGCATCGCGTCCGCGAAGTCTTCAAGGATGGCGGCGGCACACCGGGTCTGCTGGCTGTGCACCAGGACGCGACCGGCCAGGCCAAGGCGCTGGCGCTGGCGTATGCGAAAGCCATTGGCTGTACCCGCGCAGGCGTGATTGAGACGACCTTCAAGGAAGAGACCGAGACAGACCTTTTCGGTGAACAGGTCATTCTCTGTGGCGGCGTGACGGCGTTGATCCGCTCGGCGTTCGAGACGCTGGTCAAAGCGGGCTATCAGCCGCAGGTGGCCTACTTCGAGTGCCTGCATGAACTCAAACTGATTGTCGATCTGCTCTACCAGGGTGGCCTGAGCTACATGTGGTACAGCGTAAGCGACACGGCTGAGTACGGCGGTTACGTCGTCGGTGACCAAATCGAGGGCATGGTGAAAGAAGAACTGGATGGCGTGCTCCAGCGCATCCAGGACGGCACATTCGCCAGAGAATGGATTGCCGAGAATAAGAACGGTCGTCCGAACTTCACGCCGCGCCGCAAGAAAGAACATGACCTCCTGATCGAACAGGTGGGCACGGAACTGCGCGATATGATGCCGTTCCTGAATGCCAAGCGCATCAAACAGCAGGACTAGTGAGCGAGGCCCGGATGTACCATGCTGAAGTTGAGCCGTTTCGAAGACGTGCGAGCGTTCTACAACCGGGCGGAAGCGTTTCTGGTCGAACATGAGGCTGAGCATAACTTACTGCTCGGCCTCTGTACGACGCTAATGCTGACCGATACCTATCGCGATCAGCCCTATCTGGCCTACGCAGCCGATGAAGACCGTATCGTTGGCTTGGCGCTGCGAACGCCACCGAATAACCTGATCGTCTCGCTGATGAAAGATGTTGCTGCGGTGCGGCTGATTGCTGAGGATGCTTACGCGGTATATGGCAGCGAACTGCGTGGCGTGACCGGGCCGCAGGTGTCGAGCAAACCATTTGCGGCGGCGTGGCAAACGGTTACAGGAATTCCGTATCAACTCAAAATGAAGCAGGGTACATACAAGCTCGAAGCTGTAAGACACCCTGTGGGAATTGCGGGCGAAATGCGACCTGCTGAGCTTGAACAGCGTGATTTGCTGGTGCAGTGGATGAGCGATTTTGCGGCGGAGGCCGTTGACCCTATCTCGGTTGAAGAGGCTGAACGCAACATCGACATTCGCCTTGAGAGCGATCCCTCCCTGCGCGGCCTGCGCGTGTGGTGGGATGGCGGAGAACCTGTATCGATGGCGGGATATGGTGGGCGCACGCCGAATGGGATACGCATTGGCCCTGTATATACGCCGCCTGTGCTGCGCAAACGCGGTTATGCCAGTGCGCTGACCGCCGCGCTGAGCCAGGAACTACTGGATAGTGGGCGCAAGTTTTGCTTCCTGTTCACTGACCTGGGTAATCCCACGTCGAATCGCATCTACCAGCAGATTGGCTATCGGGCGGTTTGTGATGTTGATGAGTACCGTTTTGGTGTCGTAAACGAAACATAGGACGGACAGCGTGATGGACGACGATTCCGGTGTTGTCGAAAGGGGGTGGTCTTAATGCCCAGCGATGGCCTTAGCGACCTTCAGTTTTCAATCACGACATACACTCTGTGACGAAAGGATCACCCCAAAATGTCTGCAATAATCGACAATAACCTGGTTCGCTTTTTCGATACCACCCTGCGCGACGGTGAACAAAGTCCCGGTGCGACGATGAGCAGCGCGGAGAAACTGGAAATTGCCCGGCAGTTGGCGCGCCTGGGTGTCGACATCATCGAGGCTGGTTTTCCGGCGGCTTCGCCCGACGATCTGGCCGCTGTGCAGCGCATTGCTCGTGAGGTCGGCACGCCAGATGGCCCGGTCATCTGTGGCCTGGCGCGCGCGGTCGAAAAAGACATCCTGACGTGCTGGGAAGGCGTTAAAGACGCAGCCAAACCGCGCATTCACACCTTCCTGGGTACGTCCGATATTCACCTGAAGTACCAGACAGGCATCACGCGCGAGCAGGCGCTGGAGACGATCCGTAAAGCGGTCACGCTGGCGCGCAGCCTGTGCCCCGATGTTGAGTTCAGCCCGATGGATGCTGGACGCACCGACCCGCAGTTCCTGGTCGAGGTGTGCGCTCTGGCGGTTGAATGCGGCGCGACGACCCTGAACATTCCTGATACGGTGGGTTATGTCATGCCTGCCGAGTGGGGCGACCTGATCGCTAACCTGATTGCCGAGACCCCAGGCGCTGGCCCCGGCAGCGGTGTGATCTGGTCTGTTCACTGTCACAACGACCTGGGACTGG
>JAEUQX010000451.1 GCA_016788625.1 Anaerolineae bacterium | reverse complement strand
CCGCAGCCTACCCGCCCCTCGTCGGATAATATCTCTGCGTCGGAGACGATGTGCCGATGTCGCAGGGTGAGCAGGGCGTCGCCGCCCGCGACGGCATCCCAGACGCGCACGGTGTTGTCATCCGACCAGGAGAGGATGCTCGTCTCGTCGGTGTTGAAGGCCGCGCCGTTCACCCAGCTCTCATGGCGCAGGGTGAGCAGGGCGTCGCCCGCGACGGCATCCCAGACGCGCACGCTGCCGTCATCCGACCAGGAGAGGATGCGCGTCTCGTCGGTGTTGAATGCCGCGCCACGCACGCCGTTCTCATGGCGCAGGGTGAGCAGGGCGTCGCCCGCGATGGCATCCCAGACGCGCACGCTGCCGTCGGACGACCAGGTCAGCACACGCGTCCCGTCTGCGCTCCACACGCTGCCATTGACCGGCCCATCGTGGTGCAGGTAAGCCGCTTCGCGAGCGGGGTAGGCCAGTGCATTTTGCAGAGCGTCGGCACTCTCGATATTGTAGACCAGGGGATAATCGGCGACCGATTCGAGCGCCAGCAGCAGGGCGTTACCGGGCGAGCCGGCACGTAGTTCTTGCTGCGAGAGATTGGCGGCGAACAGGGCGCTGTTGTTCATGCGGTCGAGCGACACGCTGGTGGCCTGGGCGTTGACGGCAGCGGCGGCCTGGGCGGCCTGCGTGGCCTGCCCCTGCGCGGCGGCGGCCTGTGTGCCTGCCTGCTGCTCGCGCTGCTCGGCGGTGCCCAGCGCCGCGGTGGCGGTCGCGACCTGGATATCAGCGGCGGCGGCGCGCGTGCCTGCGGCATCGGCGTCGCGGAAGGCTGTTGCGGATTGCAGCGTGGCAAACCCGGTGATCAGCAGGGCGATCAAACCAACCACGATGGCGGCATTGCGCGCCAGGCGCAGGGTACGCAGGCGCTTGGTGCGCGTGTCTTCCTCGGCGCGGCTGGCGGCGATGTAGGCGCGCTGTTCGTCGGTTGGCGTGGGCAGCTTGGGCGCGTCGCCCTCGCGCTGGCGTCGGTCGGCGTCGGCGTCGTAATCGCGCAGCCAGGTTTCGGCGGCGCTCAGTTCGTCGCCAAACAGCAGGAAGCTGGCGTTGCGCTTGCTGTTCTCCCAGGTGCCGACGCGCAGCCCGTAGCGTGTGTGCTGCTGGGCGTGTTCCAGGTCGGTGTTCAGCGCTCCCCGCAGTGTGGTGAACTGCTGGCTGAAGGCGGCTTCTTCGGCCTCGCGCGCGGCGGCCTCGTCGGGCGTCTCTGGCTCGCCTGTGCGGAACTTCGCGCTTCTGGAGGCGTCGTAGCTGAAGCGCAAACGCTGGTACTTGTCGATCACGTACCAGTTGTTGTCGAAGAGCGTCATCGGGTTGCGGTCGCCCAGCAGTGTGTTGACGTAGGCATCGGTCGCCAGGCGGTCGAGCAGGCTGCGGGCGGCGTCGGCTTTGACGAAAGGCAGGTGGTCGATCAGCAGGATGCGCTTCTTCAGCTTGCGCGCGTACTCGATCTCCAGGTGGCAGACGGGCGAGCCGAGCGAATTGGGACTCATCACCACCAGGAAGTTATCGGCGGTCTCGATGCCGCGCTTGATCTCTTCCCACCAGTCGGCGGTGAAGCGGATGCCCTCCAGGTCGATCCACAGGTCGTAGTTGTGGGCGCGCAGTTCGCCTGCCAGCCGCCGCGCAAAGTCGATATTGGCGCGCGAGTAGGAGATGAAGACATCGGCCATGCTGCTGCCCCCTTGAACATTACCCCGTAGATAACTATAACGTGGTCAGGGTATGCGGGCAAGCAGGTGCCGGTGAGGGGGTGTATTTCATTTTGGTGCAGCGGGAGGATATACGCCCTAACGGGCTTAATCCTCCCCTACGAAAA
>JAEUQX010000437.1 GCA_016788625.1 Anaerolineae bacterium | reverse complement strand
AATTCGATCTTTGGCGATGCGCTGGTGAATCAGTGGGGCTTGCCTTACGTCTTCCTGCTCAATTTCCGAATCGAGAGCATGGTGATCGGCGGGCTGGGCGCGTGGTTGTTGTTTCATCATCGGGACTGGGTACAGCGCTGGATCTATCCGCGCCCGGTCGAGGTGGCGGCCATCGCGCTCATTCTGCTCAACTGCGTAGCGTGGCGCGGCCGGGGGCGTCTTGATGATGTGCTGCTCTCCTGCGTCTATATCGTCTTCATCCTCAACCTGGCAGCCAACCCGCGTTCGCTGATCAACTGGGAACACCCGCTGCTGCACCGCCTGGGGAACTACTCCTATGGCATCTACATGTATCACCCGCTGATCATTTACGTACTGCTGGTGGGCTGCAACGTGCTGGGCGTGGCGGACGCGACGCACCCGTTGTTCAACCCGCTGTTTTACCTGGTAGCCATCACGCTCACCATCGGCATCAGCGGGTTGTCGTATCACTATTTCGAGAGCTTTTTCCTGCGGCTCAAGTCACGCGCGACTGTTGTGCCCAGCGGCGCGCTGGACAGCGACGTTACGCCCGCGCCACTGCTGGGGAAAGCTGCGCCTCCACCCGCGCCTTGATGCCGTGCAGCATCTTTTGCTCCATCACGAAGTTCATCGGTTCCATCAAGCCACGCCACATGAAGGCATTAGCGAAATTTGCCGGACGGTAGTCCATACGCGAGCGCGTGATCAAGCGCGTGGTGCCGTCGGGCTGCGGTGAAAGGTAGAGCAGCCAGTTGTTGACGATGTAAGGCACTTCCGGCTCGCTTTTGACCACGCCCATCTCGCCCGTCTGAGGGTCTGCACCCGCCATGAGCAGCCAATGCTCCGATTGCAGATCAACGACGCGAAACAACGGATACCCCGGCGGCCCCAGGCGCACGGCATCGCCAGGCGCGATATGCTGCCATTCCGCGACGATGCGGTCGGCATTACGCATCTTGCAGCCGATCAGGTTTTCCAGCATCTCGTAACTATAGAGGCCGCCCTTCTCCTGACCGATCTGAATGAGCCAGGGCCAGACTTGCGCGGGCGCAGCACGAATGCTGATGGCACGGGTATAAGCAAGACGCGCATTGGGGGTGCGTTCATCGCCAGGCAGCGTGGCACGCACTTCGGAATCCCGCGCACCCCAGCGATTCGTCCAGTGGCGCAGCAGCGGGTTGAGGATGAGCAGCACAAGGATGAGCAGCCCAGCCAGTACGGATTCCACAAAGTCGATGATGGATCTCATGAGACACTTCTTTCTCCGATTTATGCCGATCATAGCGAGGCAGCCTACGGGCCGGTAGTGAAGAATGTCACAAAGTTACCAGCAGTGTATGGCAAGTCGCACAGAGTACAAATCAGAAGAGGTCTCGACAGAACTTGACATATTGATGAAAATCGATATGATAAGGGTATGGAGACATCACATGCAGCCGACGACCCACAAGAACAGTTCGCGCGGGCATACAGCGATAAGACCCGCCGCGAGATCATGAAATGCGTCTGCTGTGTCTGGGTGAGCGTGAATGACGTGGTCGACCAACTGGGAGGCAGGGTCAACCAGCCGACCGTGAGCCATCACCTGAAAGTGCTGGAAGAAGCGAACCTGGTGGAGGTGCGCCAGGAAGGACGGCAGCGCTTTTATACGCTCAATCAGCAGCAGTTCCGCGCCTGCTGCGGCGAACTATTCCGCACGTTCAACCCCGGCTTCGACATCCAGATCATCCCGATTGAAGATGTCACTTGTGGCCCGAACTGCGAGTGTTAGTCCTCTTTTTTTTGCAAGATGTATCGATGTACATCAATATTTAAGGAGCAGATCATGACCAGTCAGCCAATTGAAATTCACGATGTCGTGAAGGAGCGTTACGGCGCCATCGCCAGCGGCGTCACCAACTCGTGCTGCAGCACTGATGATGGCTGTGGCTGTGGCACCGAATCCATTCTGTATGACCCGGCCATGCTCGAAGGGCTGCCCGTTGACGTGACCGGGCTGAGCCTGGGCTGCGGCGACCCGGTGAGCATCGCCAGCCTCAAGCCGGGCGAAACCGTACTTGACCTGGGCAGCGGCGGCGGCATTGACTGCTTCCTGGCAGCGCGGCAGGTGGGCGCGAGCGGTTATGTCATCGGTGTGGATATGACGCCGGAGATGCTGATGAAGGCCAACGGCAACAAGGTCAAGATGGGCGTACACAATGTTGAATTCCGGCGCGGCCAGATCGAAGCACTGCCCGTCACCGATAACAGCATCGACGTGATTATGTCCAACTGCGTCATCAACCTTTCACCAGACAAGCGTGCCGTCTTCGCGGAGGCCTTCCGCGCGCTCAAACCGGGTGGACGCGTTTCGATCAGCGATATTGTGACCGAGGGCGCGTTCACGCCAGAGATGCGTGCGGACGCCGCCAAGTGGGCGGAATGCGTGACGGGCGCGATTGATGTTGACGAGTACACCGGGTTGATGCGCGAGGCGGGCTTTGTGGACATCCAGGTGGTGGATAAGACCAACGCCGAAGGCATTATCGAGCGCAAGGAAGGGATGCCGCGCATCTTCAGCGCCCGCGTCACGGCTTTTAAACCGCAGACAGCGTAAGCCATGACCGAGATGCCCATCGTCTGCAACCTCGACGCGATCCCTGCGGATAAACGCGAACGTCACCACACACTGGCGGCGGGCATCTTCGCAGCAGTCACGGCAGCCGAGGTGTTAGAGGACGGCTATGCCTTTCGCCTGCCGTTCAGTATGTGGGCTGATTTGGGGGAATGGGCGGCACTGGAGCGGTTGTGCTGCCCATTTCTGACGTTCGAGTTCAAGCTGCTGCACGACGGCGCGGTGCGACTTGCACTGAGCGGGCCGCCGGGCACGAAAGAGCTGCTGCGCGCTGAGATGGGG
>JAEUQX010000405.1 GCA_016788625.1 Anaerolineae bacterium | reverse complement strand
GCGTCATCACCCTTTGTTTCTGCCCAACGCACCAGCGTGTCGCGCTCTCCAACGTAGTCGTAGTAGGGCACGGCGAACCCGCAGGAGGTCTGCACGCGGTCGATCTCCGCCGTGACGATCTGGCGCGTGCCGGGCAAGGAGACGAAGTGCCCGACCAGCCCATCCCATTCCAGCGTCCCTGGCAGCACAGCCTTTCCCGTGCCGTACAGCCGCAGGATATTGGGCGGCCCTTCGAAGGCGCAGAACATGAAAATATTCTGTGGGCAAATGCAACACACCATTTAGTCTACTCGTGTTTGCTCACTCTGGCTCACCAATAATCCCTAGAGGATAAATGGTATTGCTGCAAGAGGGATGGACGCTAAGTAGCGCCATCCCCCAATTTCCACTTAAATCATCAGATATTCCAAGAAACTACCGAGACTTTACCTGAACACCGATGGGCGTTGGCAGGCCGTCAATGCTTTCGACGTTTTTTTCACACACGTAAGCATCTAGGTCATTCTCGCCTTTGGCTTCTGCCCAACGGGTAAGGGTGTCCCGATCAGCAATAAATTCCATCAATGGGACACCATAGCCGCACGAAGTTTGCACCTTATGAATATCCGCTGTGATGATTTGACGTGCGTTGACGTAATTGGGAAATAGTGAACTGAGTTCTGCCCATTCAGGATCATTCGGCAATACGGCACGTCCTTTCCCATACAGTCGTACAATGTCAGGCTTGCCGCTAAAAGCACACCACATAAGCGTTAGCCGTCCGTTTTCAAACAAGTGTGCCGAGGTTTCGTTGCCACTTCCAATCAGGTCGATGTAGGCAACCCGATTTGGTGAGAGAACCCGCAGACTATCCATCCCTTTCGGTGATAGATTTACATGCCCCTCTGCACTTAAAGGTGCGCTGGCGACAAAGAATACGTGCTGTGCTTTTATAAACTCTTGTAACGACCCACTGATGCTATCGTAGAACTTTCCCATGTTGGTATCCTGTCTAACTTACATGAATGGAAACAATAGTAACAGCCTAAAGATTGCTTTTCGACTGAGCATAGATCGTCGCCAGAACGTCCAACCCCATGACGATTGCCCATCAAGACCCAGCTCGCTTGCTTGCATTGCTTTGATGACAAGCAGAGTGTGGAATTCCCGCACCGCTATTCCAGGTGTGGCTGCTCCCCTGTTCAATATCCTCACGGTTCACGCCACGCGCAAATGCTTTATCGCGCCAGTTTTACGACTTCACGGTATTTCACATTCTCGTTCGGGGATGGTCTCTGTTTCCCGGTAGATCACACTACCCTCACGCACATATTCATTTTATTCGAGTTGACGCAAGCAACAACGGCGAATATTTAGATTGGCTACCGCACCGCGTTGACGCGGGCTGCTAGACTGGATGGGTGAACGAGCGGCAACCGCCAGAAGGAAAGATCAGCAGCGAACTGGTGACGTTCTATGCGGAAACCTTCATCAATCGCTGGGATAGATACCCCAAACAACAACCAGATGGCAGCTATGTCGCTGTGCAGCGCACTCCCCTCAGCTACTGGTTGATTGCACAGCATCTCCTGGGGCGAGTGACGCTGGGCGCGTATGCGCTGGACACCCAGAGCCGAGCAAAATGGATATGCCTGGACGCAGATACCCCGAACGATTGGAGCGGCCTCCTGCGGGTAGCACAGAACCTACTGCGCTCCCGTGATCAAATCCCCTGCTACCTGGAACCCTCCCGACGCGGTGGGCATTTGTGGCTGTTCACCAATCCCATTCCTGGCTCAGTGGCGCGGCGCTTTGCCAAACACCTGCTGACCACCCATGACCTGCCGCAGGTGGAAGTGTATCCCAAGCAAGCCGAACTACGAACGGGGCCGGGGTCACTCGTTCGACTGCCGCTGGGTGTTCATCTCCTCGATCACAAGCGCCATCACTTTGTCACGCTGGAAGGCACGCCACTCGCTCCAACGATTCGTGAGCAAATCCGCATCCTTGCCAATCCGCTGCGCGTGCCAGCGGGCTACATCGAGCAGCAAGTGGCGGCAATCCCCGAACCGCAACAGGTCTCCCCTACCCGCCGCTTTCAGGCGCGTGAGATCATTGGCGACACACCATCAGAGCGCATCAAGAACAGCATCAGCGTGCTGGAGTTCGTCAGCCAGTACGTCGATCTCGACCGTAATGGTCGGGGCTACTGCCCCTTTCATGACGATAGCCATATGTCATTTGGGGTGAATACAGAAGGCAATTTCTGGCACTGTTTCGCCGGGTGTGGCGGCGGTTCGGTGATTGATTTCTGGATGCGCTGGCAGCAGGTCGAGTTTACACAGGCAATCAAAGAATTGGCGGCTCAGTTGTTGCCGCCAATCAGGTGAAGTGGAAAGCGGCTGTAGAAGCGGTCAAAACTGAACAGGGCATCACTCTTCCCAGCCTGAACTGCGGCGACGTTGGCACAATCAACGACACTGACATTCTCGGTGTGGATGGAGAGGAACAGATCTTCGGCAGCCCGTTGTAATTCCGGCGTGATATGCACAATGGCAAAGTCAGCCGTGCGAAGGTAACGCAGAAAACGGCAAGCAACCTCCTGGTAGTGACGCCGACTGAGCATGGTGGCCGTTTCAGTGACAACGAGGTTGGTTGTCGTGATCTGAGTGCTGTGGGTCTGAGCAAAGGCAGTCAATAACTGCTGGACGCGCCCGTGATGGGCATCGGTTTTGACAAACAGCCCAATGAACACATCACTATCCAGCAGTACGGTACGCGGCTTAGCCTGCATCATCCCCTTTCCCATACACCACCGCATCAATGCTTTGGGAGGCGTCCGACCAGTCGGTCGTAATGACCCCGCTCAAAGACAACAGATCGCCATAGATCGCTTGGTGGCGCTGCGTGGCTAAGCGCTCAACAACGGGCGCGAGTTGTTCTTCAATCAACTGCCCCATGGGTTTGCCGCTGTGCTGAGCAGCACTCTTGAGTTTGGCGTGAAAGACAGGGCTGAGCAAAATCGTGGTTTTGACCGGGATATTCATATGCCCGTATAGTATCATGCGCC
>JAEUQX010000329.1 GCA_016788625.1 Anaerolineae bacterium | reverse complement strand
GGGGTCTTGCTTGATCGTCAGGCAAATGTCCCCGCCGCTCACGCTGGGCAGCATGTCGTCCAGCACGACAAGGTGTGGGCGGTGCTCATAAATCAGATCCAAGCCCTCTTGCCCATCCATCGCTGTCAGGACTTGGAAGCCTGCGCGCCGTAGAACGATCTTCAGGATATCCAGAAACGTGATTTCATCATCAACGACAAGAACAGTCTGCATCGGAATCCTCGCAACAATCAGTCTTGCTTCACAAAGTATAGCTGCCAACTTTCTCATTCAGTACATCTTTAGGGTACCACCGAGTTGGCATTTGAAGGCTTAACGTTCTGGCGGCGCGGTCAAATCCGGGCTGATGGGGAGAGAGGCAGCCTGTTCCACAAGCGGGTCAAGCTTCCACAGCAGACTCACGGCTTCGTCGAAGGAGTAAGCAATACGGAAATTCGTCTGCAGCAGCCGAGCCGCTACATTGCCGAAGAAACGTACCAATGCGCTGCTGGCAACCAGCACTGTCCAGCCCATCTCCTGTTGACCGCGATACTCCTGCAAGTCATTCATCGGGCCGCGAAAATCAGCAGAGGGAGAGGTCAGGTTCGTGGTATCAATGATCAGGTGTACCGGGGGCTGCCCTGTGAGGACATGTTGATGGACATCCTGCGCGCCGAGCCGCATGATTTCCAGATCGTAGTCTCCATTCAGACGGTAGACCAACACGCGCTTTTGCACCAACCAGTAGATGTCATACTGGAGCATGAAACCCTCTTCTATCAGCCTAAAACCAGGCGAGTATATTACAGACTATAACGAAGAGGGGCTTGCAAACGGCTAAAGCGGTGAACAGGCAACAAAAAAGGTTGTTGCCAGTGGGGCCAGGCCGGATCACCTGCAACACCCAGGAGTGACCCCTTAGTGCTGCTCCCTTCCGGTCCTCACACGGTTCGGAGGTCCTGCCGTGCAGAACCCGGTCTGACCGCACTAGCAACAACCCTGCAAAACTATTCGGAATAAGCGCGTCTATTCAAAGAAGTTTAAATCTGAGTGAAATTGTAGTTCGCTGAGGGGAGGTTGTCAACCATCGGTTGCGCCAGTGCAGGCCATCAAGCACAGCGACATCCCACAACCGTACCACCTGCAACCAACTGTGCTCGCGCCAACTTGCCCTATGGCTATAATCACCCCTTCTTGATGAATTGCCTCAGGAGCAGCTTTTGGATCGCCGTCGTCTGATTCCGATCTTCATCATCGTCTTCGTCAACTTCCTGGGCGGCACCATCGTACTGCCTGTGCTGCCGCTCTATGCTACCGGTCATTTCGGCGCCAGCCCGGAAGCTGTTACGCTGCTGATCGCGTCGTTCTTCGCAGCGCAGTTCCTGGCCGGGCCGCTGCTCGGTCGGCTGAGTGACCAACACGGGCGCGTGCCGGTGCTGCTCATCAGTCAGATCGGCACGGTGATCAGCTTCATCATGATCGGCACGGCGCAAAGCCTGGCGATGCTGTTCGCCGCGCGCATCCTGGACGGCATCACGGGCGGTAACGTGATCGTCGCGCAGGCCTATGTCACAGACATCACCCCGCGTGAGAAACGCACCCGCGCCCTGGGGTTGATCTTCGCCGCCTTTGGACTGGGCTTCATTTTTGGCCCGGCGATGGGCGGCTTACTTGCCCGTTACTTTGGCGAGACTTCACCATTCTATGTGGGGGCGGCCATCTCGCTGCTGACGGTCATCCTCACGGCAGTCACACTGGATGAGTCGCTGACGGCGGAAGAACGGCTGGCGCGGCGCGAACAGTCTCGCAAGCTGCGCGTGCAGGATGTGACCGGGAATTTCTCGCTCATACTGCTCCTGGGAATTGCCTTCATCGCTCAGTTTTCGTTCTCCTTGTTTCAATCGACCTTTGCGCTCTACAGCGAACAAGCCATCTTCCCGACGTACAGCGTTGACGATGTCAAGCTCGGCGTCGGCCTGATGCTGACCGCCATCGGAGTCGGACAGTTCATGACGCAGATCGTGCTGATTCAGCGATTGGTCAGCCGCCTGGGCGAGCGCTGGTTGGTCGCGTTGGGAGCGGGGCTGCGGGCGTTTGGCCTGCTCTCACTGCTCCTGCTCGATTCACCCTGGCTGATCGGCGCGGTCTCTCTGCTGGCATTCGCGGTCGGGTCGGGACTGATGATGCCCTCGCTGCAATCGCTGACGACAGTCACTGTGTCAGATGACCTGCGCGGCGGGGTATTGGGGGTATACAATTCCGCCACCAGCCTGGGCATCATCACAGGCAGCGCCATCAGCGGTGTGCTGTTCGCGTTCGATCATCGCCTGCCGTATATCATCGGCGGGAGCGCGTTGGCCTTCACTGCGCTGGCCGGGCTAGTGCATATGCGTCTGCGGCGTTGAGCGCTCACCGCCGCGGCGGCGTTCGATAGCTGTCCAAAGTGGTATCGGGCGCGAGATCAACCCGGCTGAGCTTGGGTGTCAGCAGGCGTTGTGTGCTGTAGATGCCGCGATGCCCGGATGCCAGGTAGGCAGCGAAGCAGGCCAGCGCCAGATACAGCACCCCTCCCCCGCCGAATAACTCGACGCCCATCAGCGTGCAGGCCAGCGGTGTGTTGCTCGCCCCTGCGAAGACCGCCACAAAGCCGAGCATCGCCAGAAAATGCGGCTCAACCCCCAATGCGCCGCCGAGGGCATAACCCAGCGTTGCGCCGATCACGAACAGCGGCGTGACCTCGCCGCCCATGAATCCCGTACTGAGCGTGACCGCCGTGAAGATGATCTTGAGCAGGAATGCCCCCGCTTCTACGCCGTCACCGCCCACGCTGCGGCTGATCAGCGGCAGGCTGAGGCCGAGGTAATCCGTGCCAAAGAGCAGGGCGAGCGCGATGACCGCGCAGCCGCCGATGACCGGTGCCAGTGGTGGATAACTGATGTGCCGCCGGACGAGATGCCGCAGCCGTTCGGTCAGTTCGATGAACAGCAGGCTCGCCAGCCCGAACACGATACCCGCCAGCCCCACCCGCAGCAGCAAGGGCGCGTCAATGCCTACCTCGGCCATGCGCGGGTAATGCGTATGCCCGATGCCCAGCCCTCGTGTGACCAGATCGCCAACCAGCGCGGCGACGAAACAGGGAATCAGGCTGTCGTAACGAATGCGCCCGACGCTCTGCACTTCCAGCGCGAAGATGATACCCGCCAACGGTGTGCCGAAGACCGCGCCGAAGCCGCCGCTGATGCCCGCCAGGATCATCTGACGGTGATCATCGCCGCGCACGCCCAGGATGCGCCGCAGACCGTCCGCCAGGCTGGTCGCCATCTGCACCGCCGCGCCCTCACGCCCGGCAGAACCGCCGAACAGGTGCGTGATGACCGAGCCGAAGAAGATCAGCGGAGCCATGCGCCGGGGGATCACGCCGCGTTCCTGGTTGGCAGCCTCCACGACGAGACTGCTGCCGCGCCGCGCTGCCCCCGCGTAGTGGTGATACACCCAACCGACGCCGAAACCCGCGAAGGGCAGCAGATAGAGCAACCAGGGATTAGCGACGCGCGTCTGTGTTGCCCAATCCAGCGCGAGCAGGAACGCTGCTGACGAGATACCCGCCAGCACGCCGACGAGGCCGCCGAGAAACGAGCCTTTGACCAGCGCGAGCAGGAATGTGCGCTGTTCAGACCAGAGGTGATGAAGGTGCTGCATAGTCGGGTTTGTGATCTGCCGTGAAAGCTGCCATCCTAACATGTTGAGCGGCATTTTGACCACGACCGGATCGCAAGAAATCCAGGCTGCAACGAGAGCGGCGGCCTTGTGTTGACCGCCGCTCGATTTTCATCCGTCTATATCTCCGCCGAACTGCGCCAGTCGTGCCGATACATCGACATTCAACGCCGACTGTTCGACTTCCCAATTCGCCCAGGGCGCGGCATCGTTCCATTGGGTCTGCGAGCGTGTCGCCACGAGCTGCCCTTCGATGATGCGCCATTCGAGGATACGGTTGAACCAATGCCAGCGTTCGGGTTGTTCTTCGCTCTGATAGCGCATGGTCTCGACCTCGGTCATCAACCCGGTATCGGGGTCAAAGCGCACCGTCAGCGCTTCCACATCGTCCAGCCCAGGCAGGAACAAACGCGCTTCCGAGTCGCTCAGTGCTTCCCAACGCACGCGCGGGTCGGTCAACGTCACCGCAGGCACCCAAGCCAGCACCTCGGCCCAATAGCCCTGGATGCCAGCGCGATTGGTATGCGGCGCATCGTCTACCTGCCCCAGCATGGACAGATCGAGCGTGACGTGACCTTCCAGGTTGCGCTCATGGATGCGCATGAACGTCAGGTTGAACCAGGTCACCTGGATGTCGTGATAATGGCTGCTGCGCCGGGCATCGTAGAAGAAGCGAAAACGTGTCGGCATCGGCAGCCCAAACGGTGCGAGCCTGGCGCGTCCCAGCACCATCGCTGACTGCACGTCCGGCAGCGTATCGCCATAGACCGCGCGGGCGAAGCGTTCAACTGGCGCGGGCAGACCCGCCGGGATAGGGAGTGTACGGGGTGTGTCACCCGCCTTGACGGTGGGGAAGCTGGACGCATTGACCTGTAAGCCCATCCAGCCGCCTGCCAGCAGCACGACGATCAGCGATAGAACGATGACGACAATTCGAATTACCATACGCATATAACACCTTCCACACAGGTGAGAACCTACAGATTGATCAATCGACATATCAGAGCATGAATGCCTGACAAAACGACCAGGAAACGTGTCTGCGGCTTGATCAGTGACTAACCTCCCTGGTGCGCCTGCGTGCCCTGGATGAACACACTCACCAGTGACTCCATCACCAGTTCATCCGGCAGCGTCTCCAATGGCGCGGAGCCCATCAACTGCTCGAACAGCACATAGGACGAAAACAGGCTGTCGAAGCCATGCGCCAAAACCAGCGGGTTCAGTTCTCCCCGCACATTTCCTGCCTCGATCTGCTGCGCGAAGTAAGTCGCCAGGCGTTCACGGTTATCGATCGCGCCCAGCACAAGCAGTTCCCGCAGATCCGGCACCGCCTGCGCGTCACAGAGCAGCAGACGAAGAACTTCAAAGCTGCGACGGGTATCCTCCATTTGCAGGCGCGCCATCATGCGGATGTCGGCGGCATAATCTCCACTCAGATGTTCCCGGAAAATGTACGAGAAGCTGGTCTGGTTGCCCGCACGAATGCAGGCCAACAGCAGGGTTTTCTTGTTGCCGAAGTGCCGAAACAGCGTCACCTCATTGACACCTGCTTTTTCGGCAATCGCCCGCGTCGTCGCCCGTGTGAAGCCTACTTCGCCAAACAGGCGGAGCGCCGCCTCAATGATGCGCTGTTTGGTGTCGTCCGCGCCTGTGTCGCTGGTCATTTCTGCCTCCCCATTGTGATTCGCTTGTGACTGTTTACACTTTTGTGTGGAGTATGCCAGACTTCTTACGTGTTTTCTCCTCTACATGCCCCCTGGCGTTACCGTGCCAATTGCCAAGAAGCTGAAAATCGCTACGTCCTGGCAAAAGTGGATAAACCAGGCCCAGAAGAAACCGCGCGTTTCCAACATTGCCTTACCCAGCATCCAACCCAGGAAGGTAGACATGATCACGCCGAGAATGCCGTAGGGCACACCGTAGTAATGCGCCAGGCCGAAGAAGACCGCCGTGAGGGATAAGGCATGGCGGGGTTCAATTACCCCGTCCAGCACACCAAGCAGGGAGGCGCGGTAGGTCAGTTCTTCGCTGAAGGCGTTCATGGTGGCTAACAGCACTATCGCGGGAAGCAGCGGCAAGACTGCCTGGAATGATGCAAGCGACGGTTGTCCGGCAATCACCAGAAAGGCCAGAGTTCCTAAGGTGATAAACAGCGCCCAGGATGCGCCGAATCGTGTCCATGGTTCCGCTTTGGAATAACCAAGCCAACGCACCGGTTTGGCAGGGGCATTCAACTGCCCGCGCGTCAGGAAGAACTGCTTGCGGCGGTAGCCCAACAGCAGCAGCGCCGCCACTATCACCAGGGTGACAGCCAGCCGTTGTAACTGAATGCCCATCATCTGACCAGCAAAAGGTGCAGATGCGCTGAGTGCAGCGGGCCACCAGTCACTGCCGCCCACCTGAGTAGTGATCAGGTATTCTGCCACGTAAATGAGCAGCAGCAGAAAGATAAACGGGCGCAGCGGCCTGAACAAAGTCCATATAAACCCGGCGACTAGCAAAGCGATCAGTATGCCGCTCTTGATTTCCAACCAGGGCAAGGCTTGTCCAAGGAATTCCTGTCCGATGATGTTGGGCAGCAGGCTCGCTGCCAGCATGATGCCCCAGGCGAGAAAGGTCTGATTGCGTGTCTTTGTCATGTGAATGCCCCGCATCGGTTGTGTGCAAGTGCTTGCTTGCACACCCACGATACAGCCGAGGTTGGTATGCAAGCAAGTGGTTACTTGCACGCACTTTCCGTGACAGATGTCATGTTGTATGTGCGCAGGAAAATGGCTTGTGATGGAGGTGCTGAATCATGGAGATCAATGCTGACAGGGAACCCAGGTCATTCCTTTCTCGTCACCAGGGATTTTAGCGATGTCGTGCCACGAGTCGGTCGCCACTTCATAACGGCGCAGCGCACGATCTTCAAACAGCACGATGATCTCACTGTTGCCCCGCCAGATAAAATTGGCATTGGCAAGAGAAGCGAGGGTCAGGGTCTTGAACACCACAGGCGGGTCGGCAGACAGATCGAGGAACTGAATCTGGTCAGGGCGATCCGTACCAACATAGGCTGCGGAGTGGCGATTGGCTGACATACGATAGGTGAACAGGAACGACTGCAAAATCGACTGCTCGCCATTGGAGATGTCAATCAACAGCAGATCACTGAAACCTGTAAGATTACCGGACTCTGGACTTCGCTGTGCGGCGCTGGCGAGCAGGCGGTCATCGCTGACCCAATCCAGTTGCGGATGCGCGCCGTCATAGCTGCCATCCACGACGACATCCTGCACGACGAACGTGCCACGTGCATCGACCACATCAACCGTGTCCCACCAGTCATTGTAGGCGTGTGAGATCAGGAGGTAGTTTTCATCCGGCGACCATTGCAGACCATAGACGCCAGAACCATCGACCGTTATGGCAGTCACCTGCGAGGTATTGCTGTCGAACAGATAGGCCTGGTCGCCCGCGCCATAGGCAATCATATGCTGCGCTTGGGGCGACCAACTCCATTGTGGTGCAATCAGGTCTGTGTTCACGCTGGTCACGAACGATAACTCTGGCAAGGCATATACGGCCATATGCCATCGTTCAGGCACATATTCGACCAGCACGCCGCTGACCAGGAAACGACCATCCGGTGACCACTCGACTCTCGTATCGCGATATTGACCGGCATCGAGAACCGTGACCGTTTCGCTTTCTGCTGTCTCGATATTGAACAGTACGAGGGACACACCGCCCGCTTCGGTGAAGGATTGCATGTAGGCCAACCTCGTACTATCCGACGACCAGCGCCGCGAGGTGACACCACGAGCAAGAATGGCATCCACACCAACCTGCTGATCGGTAAGAGTCAGGGCATGTTCGTCACCCAGCTCGATAGCTGCCGCATAGCGACCATCCGGACTGTCAGCCGGATCTGCATATTCGAATGTTGGTGGCGGAGTGGAGTATGTGACAACCTTCCCGGTATTGATATTAACCTCGTGACGCGTGTCATCTGACCAGATTTGCCAGACCTGGATGCACATCTCATCCTGCGCGACGACGGTGGTCAGGGTGAAGATCAGGATTATCAGGCTGAGCGCGATACGACGAACCGCGCTTCCTGGGGACTTTACACGTGCTATGAATTCACCTGATAACCCTTTGCTCACTGTGTTCGATAGCCTGGTATCTATACTGCCCAGTCCATCGGCGCGGGCGGGGTGAAGCTCGATGTAACCTCGATGCGCTGCCCGGTTTGCATGGACTGCGCGGCGGCGTTGAGGATTTCGACGATGTGCGCGGCCTGATCCCCGGTGAAACGGTGCGGGCGGTTCGCCAGCATCGCTGCTGCCATGTCCCACACGCCGCGTCCCCAGGGCACATCCGACGCGGGCGGCCTGATCAGTTCCATCGCCTGATAAGAGTCATCGAAAGTGGCAATGTCTACCTGTGAGTCGAAGCTGTGCCAGCTCCGCAGATGCAGCGACCCCAGATCGCCATGAAACTCGATGCCCGTCTGCGCTTTGTTGTTGGGCACGTAGAATCCCGTCGTCAGGCGCACCACCGTATCGCCCATTTCCAGCACCGTCACAACCCAATCCGGCGTGCTGATGTGGAACGGCACACCCTCGCGCGTCACGCGGTCGGGGTACAGCACCTTGCCATAGGCCTGTACGCGCCGCGCCGGGCCGAACATCGCCGTCAGAATCGTGAGCGGATACACACCCACATCGAACAGCGCGCCGACTTCATAGAACGGGCCGGGCGCGGGATGCCAGGATTCGATACGCCCCCAGTTCACCTCGGCATAGACCGCGCGCACCGTGCCCAGGCGGCCATCGCGAATGGCTTTCCAGGCGGTTTGCTGCGCCTCGCCCATCAGCGTGAACGGCGAGCAGCCCAACCGCAGCCCTTTGCGTTTCGCCAGTTCAACCAGCGCGAAGGCTTCGCTCGTGGTCACGGCCAGCGGCTTTTCGCTGTAGACGTGTTTGCCCGCTTCCAGCGCCTGCGTCGAGATGCTGTAGTGGGCGAAGTGCGAGGTGAGATTGACCACGATATCCACCGCCGGGTCGGCCAGCAGCGCGGCGTTATCGGCATAGACGCGCACTTCGTAATCCTGACCGAACTGCCGCGCGCGTGCCGGGTCTACATCACTCACACCGAGCAGCTCTACTTCTGCATAGTTGGCCTTCAGGTCGTCAGCGTATGGCCCAGCGATATTGCCACAGCCAATGATCGCGACGCCCAGTTTTCCATCCTTCATGTCAACCATCCTTTCAGCAGCGCTAACGAGGCTATACAGTCCTCGGTCGGATCAAACAGTTCCGGCTCGTGTTCAACGCACAGCGGCCCGTCGTAGCCGATCTGCCGCAGCGTTTCGACGCAGCGCTGGACAGGCACGCAGCCCGCGCCATAACGGCAGGTTTCGTGGCCGCCCGGCGCGCGCACATCCTTGAGATGCACATGTATCAGATGCGGGGCGAGTTCGCGCAGCGCATCCGCCGCGTCGTAACCCTGTGTGCCGTACCAGCCCGTATCGACCGCTGTGCCGATCACGCCGCCCGCTCCATCGCCGATCTTCGCCAGCATCTCGGCGGGCGTCTTCTCCGGATGGTTCTCCAGCCCCAGCCGCAGCCCATAATCACGCAGCAAATGCACGACCTGGGCGCGGTCATGTTCCAGCAGCCCGGTTCCGCCGCCCAGCACCTGACAGTTGAGCGCGACGGCCAGTTTGCAGCAGGCATCGAACTCGACGGCGGTCGCGCCAAACCACCCCGCCAGGCTGTTGACGCTCAAGCCGTAGCGTGCCAGCACTTCACGCGCGATGCGAACGTGATCCGGCGTCGCCCAGACGGGGTTGAGCAGCGGCATCCAAATATCCAGCGCCGTGAACCCCATCGCCCGAATATCACTACAATAGAGTCCAAGGCGTTCAGCATAAGTGTCGAGCGGGCGGAAGAAGTCGTTGGTGGCGTTGTCGCCCTGCATCCAGCCCTCGGTCATGCGGTATCCGACCGGGCGCGCGACGTAATTAGCGGTCATGAATGAAACAGTAATCATAATTATCCCTTCACGGAACTACTGAGGATGCTCCGGCGTCTAGTACGCAGTGTGATTGTCCTTCGGCATCGGCCGGATTGCAAACAGAAAGGAGCGCAAAATGGACGCGCCGAAAACGAAGAGGTTTGGATTGTTCGGCGGAATCATGCTGATGATTGCCACCCTGGTCCTGGTCAGCGCGTGCGGCAGCGCTCTTCCTCCACAAGCATCGCAGACTCAACCCATGGAAGGCGACTTTGCGGGCGCGCCGGCCATGGAACGCGAGTCTTTCGCTGTTGATGAAGCCGTCTCTCAGGATGGGCTGTTCTATGCCCCGGAAGAGCAGAGACAGAATCCAGTCGCCGGAGAAGGGCGCGTGATCCTCAAGACGGCCACGCTCAGCCTGACGGTCGAGGACGCCGAAGCCTCGCTGGCGGCGGTTGCGGCAATGGCTGAAGAGATGGGTGGTTGGGTGGTCAGCTCCAATACCAGCATGATGACGACCCCTGCCGGACAGGAAGTGGCGCGCGGCATGATCACCGTGCGTGT
>JAEUQX010000302.1 GCA_016788625.1 Anaerolineae bacterium | reverse complement strand
CTTCATGCTGCTGGTCGCGGGCGTCTACGGCGTGTTCGTCGCCATCGACATGTTCGTGCTGTTCTTCTTCTACGAACTGGCGATCTTCCCCATGTACCTGCTGATCGCGACATGGGGCTGGGTCAAGCTGCGCGAATACGCGGCGATGAAACTGACACTGTACATCCTGATCGGCTCGGTCATCTCGCTGGTCGGTGTGATCGCCATGTTCTTCGTGGCGGGCGACTTCTTCACGCAGAACCCGCAGTTCCTGCCGCAGGGTGAGCAGGCCTACAGCTTCAACATGATCCACATGATGCGCGCGGCAGAAGCGGGCGCTTTCAACGTGGCGGGCTATGCCGGCGTTGATACGCTGACCTTCGCCAAGCTGTGGTTCCCCTTCATCTTCATCGGCTTCGCGGTGCTGGCGGGCGTCTTCCCCTTCCACAACTGGTCGCCGGATGGACATGTGGCCGCGCCGACCGCCGTCTCGATGATCCACGCGGGCGTGCTGATGAAGCTGGGCGCGTATGCGGCGCTGCGCGCGGGCGTGCAGCTCCTGCCGGAAGGCGCAGAAGTACACCTGCCCTGGATTGTCTTCCTGACGCTGATTAACGTCGTCTATGGGGCGTTCATCGCCTTCCGTCAGCGCGACTTCAAATACGTCATCGGCTTCTCGTCGGTCAGCCACATGGGTCTGGTCAGCATGGGCTGGGCATCGATGAACATGATCGGCATGACGGGCGCGGGGCTGCAAATGTTCTCGCACGGCGCGATGACGGCTCTGTTCTTCGGCTGCGTCGGCATGGTCTACGACCGGGCGCACACCCGCGATATTCCCAGCCTGGGCGGCTTCGTCAAGCGGATGCCCTGGGTGGCGGTGGCCTTCGTCGTCGGCGGTTTGACCAGCATGGGTATGCCCGGCCTGAGCGGCTTCATCGCGGAGTTCCCCATCTTCACCGGGATGTGGCAGGCTTCGGAAGCCATCTCGCTGCAAATCGGCGGCTTCACGCTGACGAACTACTACTCGATCATCGTGATCCTCTCTGCGCTGGCGATTGTGATCACGGCGGCCTACGTGCTGCGCGTCACCGGACAAGTCTTCTTCGGGGAATTCGATGAGAAGCGCTACGCGGATGTAGGCGACATCGCCATCACCGACCGCGTGATTTTGTTCCTGCTGGGCACGCCGCTGATCATCCTGGGCGTCTACCCAACAATCATGGCACCGATGGTTGAGATGGGCTTGCGTCCAGTTCTCGCGATCCTCGGAGGGGGTGGTTAACAATGGGCGGAAACGAATTCACGCTCGGACAAAGCCTGCTGGCGATTGCGCCCGAAATTGGGTTGGCAGCGCTGGCGGCGATAGTCCTGTTCCTCGATATTGGCTGGCCGGAAAGCCGCCGTCGCAGCATCGCGCTGGTCGCGGGCGTCGGCCTGGGCTTGCTGGCGCTGCTGCCGCTGATCTTCTTCCCCGGCTCGGAAGCGACCCCAGCAGGTTCGTACTGGGGCGGTATGATCCGCTACGACGCGCTGGCACAGATCTTCAAAGTCATGGTGCTAGCCGCCGCCGCGATCACCTGCCTGATCTCGATTGATGTAAACGGCATCGGGCGCAAAGGCGAGTATTACCTGGTGCTGATCGTCGCCGCGCTGGGCATGACACTGATGGCTGGCGCGTCTGACCTGATCATGGCCTTCCTGGCGCTGGAAACGACTTCTATCCCACTGTATATCATGGCGGGCTTCCGGCGCGGAGATAAGCGCTCGGTTGAGAGCGGCATGAAGTACTTCCTGTTCGGCTCGTTCGCATCGGCCATCATGCTCTATGGCCTGAGCCTGCTCTACGGCTTCAGCGGACAGACCAACCTGTACCAGATCGCGCAGTACCTGACGAGTGAAGCCTTCAACAACAATGCCATCCCCGTCCTGGGCGCGATGGTGCTGGTGATCGTCGGCTTCGGCTTCAAGATCAGCGCAGTTCCATTCCACTTCTGGACGCCGGATGTCTATGAAGGTGCCCCCACCCCGGTCACGGCTTTCCTGAGCGTGGCGAGCAAGGCGGCCAGCTTCGCGCTGCTCGTGCGCTTCTTCGTTGCCGTCTTCCCGGAATCAATGGTGATCGGCACGCAGGGTGTGCAGAACTTCTGGGTGCAGCTCATGGCTGCATCCGCGCTGATTTCGATGACCATCGGCAACCTGGTCGCTCTGACGCAGCGTAATATCAAACGCCTGCTGGCCTACTCGTCCATCGCGCAGGCGGGCTATACGCTGATCGGCGTGGCGGCCATCCAATCGACCAGCGAGCTGGGGCAGGCGCAGGCTGTCGCCTCGGTCGGCTTCTACATGTTCATGTACGTCTTCACCAACCTGCTGGCCTTCGCCGTCGTCATCCTGTTCAGCGAAGCGACAGGCAGCGAAACGATTGCCGATCTGGCAGGCTTGAGCCGCCGCAACCCGATGCTGGCGCTGATGATGACCCTCGCGCTGCTCTCGCTGGCGGGCGTGCCACCAACAGCAGGCTTCTTCGGCAAGTTCTTCGTCTTCAGCGCGGCTGTGCAGTCGGGTCTGACCTGGCTGGCAATCGCGGGCGTGCTGAACGCGATCATCGCGCTGTACTACTACCTCGTGGTGATCAAGGTCATCTATGTTGACCGCAGCGAAGATGAAGACAAGCCGATTCCGATCTCCGCGCCGTATGCCTGGGCGATGGCGATCACGGCTATTGCCGTCATCGTGATCGGCACTTTCGGCGCGCAAACGATCTTCGACTGGGCCGTCCGCACGGCAGGGTCGCTGTTCGCCTAGTAACAATGTGAAGCAGAGGGGCGTGATTTAAACGCCCCTTTTTTCTGCATGAATATTGGCTTAAAAGCAGAAGAGTTATCGTAAAAATCTGGTTGGCAATCGCCTAACGCTTGTGATAGAATTCGCTAATCTTGGCTCAGTGAGCAAATGTCTGCAAATAAACCATCTCGAAGCCAGAATCTGGCGAATGCCGCACTAGCCGGTCAAGCCGGTTGTGTCTCGCTGATCATTATTATCATCGCGCTTATGATCGGCATCTGGTTAGATCGACAATTTAATCAGCGTGGGCCTTGTACGGTTGGAATGCTGGTAATGAGCGTTCCTTTCAGTTTATATGCGATGGTCAAGATTGCGCTGGAGATGATCGCCAAGATTACTCCGCCGCAAAATGTTCAGGACGTAGCTTCATACGACGATAAGGAGGATAGTCCTTGAGGCATAGCGACTCTATCCCGTTTGAGAAAGGAGGGATACGATGACCACCAATCAACGAGGTGCCTTGATTTTCGTGATCATAGTCGCAGCGGCGATTGTGTTCTGTGGCATCATTCCGTTCAGCATATTGCAGCCAAACGGCGCTGCGGTTGCCATCCCGGTCATCACGGTGCCGGGTGAACCCTACCTGAAAGACTGGCCGAGCAAAGAGTTCTACCTGACGAATACCTGGGCGGCAATCATCGTTGCCGACATCCTGGTGGTCGTCCTGGCGATTGTTGCCTGGCGCGTCTCGAAGGGCTGGCGCAACGAAGTGCCGGGCCGCTTACAGTCAATTTTTGAACTGCTGGGCGATTTCGTCTATGGACTGACGAAGAACTTCGCCGGAGTCAAACCGCTGGCGCGCAATTGGTTGTTCCCCCTCGCCGCGAGCATCTTTTTCTTCCTGTTGGTCGTCAACTGGATGAAACTGATCCCCGGTGTGGAAAGCGTTGGTGTTGTGCACTGCGCGGGTCACTCGGACCCCGAAATCGGCATCACGGTCAGCACCGGTTATCCCAAGATTGATAACCGTCTGTGGGTAGCCTCTGCTCTGAACTCCGGTTACCCGGCTGATGAAGAGGATTACCACACCTGCGAAGAATACAAGGAAGGCAAGCTCGCCAAGCCTGAAAAAGAGGCTATTGAGGCTGCTGCTGTCCTGCTGACAGAAGAAGAAGCGCATCTCACGGAAAGCTGGGAAGCGCTGCCCGAAGCGGAACGCCCTGATGCGGCGGCACAAGAAGCCGCGCTGGCCGCGCTGCGCCTGGAAGTGACCGAAAGCGTCTGGGAACATGCATCGATTGGTCTGACAGCCAACGAGCTGAAACAGGGAGTTATCCCCTACCTGTTCGTCATCACGCCGTATCTGCGTGGTGGTTCGACCGACCTGAACCTGACGATTGGTCTGGCAGTGATCGTGTTCTTTGCCATCCAGATTTTTGGCGTGGCGGCGCAGGGTCCGGCCTACTTCCTCAAGTTCGTCAACCTGACGGCGCTAGGGAACGCGGGTAAGAACCCGATTGGCGCGATTGACTTCGCCGTCGGTCTGTTTGAGATTGTCTCGGAAATCGGTAAGATTATCAGTCTTGCCTTCCGTCTCTTCGGCAACCTGTTCGCAGGTGGCATTCTGCTGGCTGTTATCGCCTTCCTGGTGGCGTTCCTGGTGCCGATGGTCATCTACGGTCTGGAGTTGATTATCACGACGATCCAGGCTTTCGTGTTCGCGGTACTGACGCTGGTGTTTGCGGGTCAGGCGATGGCCGGGCATCATCACGCCGAAGAAGAACATCACTAATTCGTATACAACACAAACGACATTCACACACTCTGAGGAGGAAAGAGAAAGATGGAACTTGAAACCGGATTGAAGGCAGTTGGTGCGGGTCTCGCCATGATTGGCGCGCTGGGCCCCGGTATTGGTATTGGTTTGCTGGTGCAGGGCGCGCTCCAGGCGATTGGCCGCAACCCGGATGCCTCCGGTACTATCCAGCAGAACATGATTCTCGGTATCGTCTTCGCTGAAGCCGTCGCCATTTATGCTCTGGTGGTCGCGCTCATCATCCTGTTCGTGCTCTAATCCGATAGGGGACGTGCAACGATGGCAAAAGTGTTGAAGCTCAAGAGTTTAGCGCTGCTCGTGGCGCTGGTGGCCTCGCTGCTGCTGGTGACCGTCGTCGCGGCGCAAGAAGGCGGCTCTGCCGAACCAACGGCGGAAGCTTCCGCCGAACACGGTACGACAGCAGCTGAAGGTGAAGCTGCGGCGGAAGGTGAAGCCGTGGCGGAAGGCGAAGCTGCGGCGGAAGAAGTGGCCGTCAGCCCGCTGACCCCGCTCGGTATCAACAGCGGCTTCCTGATTGCCCAGATCGTCAACTTTGGCGCGATCTTCGCCTTCCTGATGCTGGTGCTGTGGCGTCCGCTGGTGAACCTGCTGGACTCACGCGCTGCTAAGATCGCCAAGGGTCTGGAAGACGCGGCTGTTGCTGCCAACGCGCGCCGCACCGCCGAAGCCGATGCCGAGAAAATCCTGGCCTCCGCGCGTGGCGATATCGCCAAGGCGATTGAAGAAGGCCGTGCGCGTGGTGAAGAAGTCGCCAAGCAGATTGAGACCGAAGCGCGCGCCGAAGCGGAAAAGATCCGCGCCGACGCCCGCAGCGCTGCTGCCTCCGAACGCGACCAGCAGCTCGCCGGTCTGCGTGGTCAGGTGGCCGCTATCTCGATTGCTGCCGCACAGAAGCTGATCGGCGAAGCGCTGGACGGCAAGAAGCAGCAGGCATTGATCGACGATTTCTTCTCGAAGGTGCCGGACGCCGCCAAGAAGCTCGGCGGGCAGGTCGAAGTCGTCAGCGCTATGCCGCTGAGCGATGCCGAACAGAACAAGGCCAAGAAGGAAATCGGCGCAGACGATGTGACCTTCTCGGTCGATCCCAGCATCCTGGGTGGCCTGATCGTGCGCGCGGGCGACCGCGTGGTCGATGGCAGCGTCCGCAGCGGTCTGAACGACCTGGCCGGACGTCTGGGCTAAGCAGGTAGTCGATAGTCTACGGTCTTTAGTCGATAGTCAAAGCGCTCTGCTGAGTGTCAGACTATCGATCCTCTCTAGGGGTCGCAGCGGATTTGGAGCACTGCTGCTCACTGGTCGCTGTGACCTCTGTTTATTTCAGGCTGGTGCAGGTGCATGTTGTGCTGCCAGGGCCGCCTGAATGAGGCGGTAACCGCGCCGCAGTTCGTCCTCCAGTTTGTGCCAGTCACCTTCCGGGTCAAGTGAAGTTCCGCTGGTGATGCCGTCAACCGTGTTGTTGGCCTGCACGCGCCACTGCGCCGATTCGCGCGCGACACTGCCCGAGACGCCGAACAACTCCTGATGCAATTCTGACAGCACCTGCACGAAGTGGCTCTTATCCGGCTGGCCGACCAGTTCGCGATGCACCGTCCAATACGTCGCTTCCAGGTACGCGGCGCGCTGCGGGTCAAACTTCAGGCTGGAGTAGCGCCGAGCCAGCACATAGAACTTCGCCAGTTCCACGGCGACAGCATTCAGATCGTGCTCGACGGGCACCCACACCCGCGACGCTTTGGCGATGTAATACGCAGCCAGCAGCGAAAGCGGGAACGGGATATGAAACTGCTCGCGGCTGAGCGAGGCCACCAGATAGAATAGCTTCAGCCAGTTGCGGTCATAATACGCTCGCCAACCAGCGGCCTCGACATAGGCAACACGGTCTGGGTCAAAACGAAACTCGGCCATACCATCCTCATTCGTCCTTGGATACCATACCCATCCTTACGACTGACCTGCTCGATCTGGATGTTATAAGCAGGCGCGCCCAGCGAGGTTGACCCATGCCCAAACAGCTTTCCGAACTGATTACTCATCTGCCTGATGTCGTGCGCGTCAGCGGCGATGCGCTCATCAGCGCGCCCGTCGTCGAAAGTGACGCCGAAGTCCAACCGGGCTGTGTGTTCGTCGCCCGCCCTGGCCGCTCGGTGGACGGCCACGACTTCATCCCGCGCGTGATCGAACGCGGTGCGGCGGTTGTTGTTGGCGAGCGTCCACTGAGTGATCTCGCCGTGCCTTACGTGCAGGTGAAGAACGCACAGGAGGCCACCGGGTTCCTGGCGGCGGCATATCACGATTTCCCCTCACGCAAAATGATCGTGATCGGCGTGACCGGGACGGATGGCAAAACCACTACCAGCACGCTGATTCACAGCATCCTACAGGTTGCGACGGGCGGTCAGACCGGGCTGATCAGCACGGTTAACGCTGTTCTAGGCGACACTGTAGCCGATACTGGGCTGCACGTCACCACGCCGGGCGCACCGGATGTGCAGCGCTATCTGGCGCAGATGGCCGCCAACGGGCTGACGCACTGCGTCCTGGAGATGACCAGTCACGGGCTGGCGCAGGGGCGGCTGAACGGCGTGGATATTGATGTCGCCGTCCTGACCAACCTGACGCACGAACACCTCGACTATCACGGTTCGTTCGAGGCCTACCGCGCCGCTAAAGCGCGAATGTTCGAGATGTTGGGACAGTCAGCATACAAGTCTGGGCAGCCGAAAGTCAGCGTGGTCAACCGGGACGACGCCAATGCCGGTCACTTCGCCGCCGTGCCCGCCGACACACTGCTGCTCTACGGTCTGGGCGCGCCGGGCCGTGACCTGCCTGCCGATCTTGCCGCACGGATTCAGGCCAAAACGGTCATCGCGCCCGTCGGCTCTGATGTGCAGTACCTCCCCGCCGAGACCCGCTTCAACGTATCCGGGCTGCCAGGTATGGCCTCAGCCAGCATGTCCACAGCCCTGATCGGAGCATTCAACGTCTACAATGTGCTGGCGGCGAGCAGCGCAACAGCCGCGCTCGGCGTCAGCATTGAGGCGATACGCGCGGGGCTAAGCCACGTTCAGGGCGTGACCGGACGCATGGAACGCATCAACGAGGGGCAGAACTTCACCGCCATCGTGGACTTTGCCCACACGCCCAACGCGCTGGAAAACGCGCTCAAGGCCGCCCGCACCATGCTGCCGCCCGGCAAGCGCTTGATCGCCGTCTTCGGCAGCGCCGGGCTGCGCGACCGCGAGAAGCGCCGCATGATGGCCGAGGTCTCCGCGCGGCTCGCGGATTTCAGCGTTTTCACGGCGGAAGACCCGCGCACCGAGTCGCTCGACATGATCCTGGAGGCGATGGCGCAGGGTGCGATCAGCCAGGGTGGAGTCGAGGGTCAGACGTTCATCCG
>JAEUQX010000273.1 GCA_016788625.1 Anaerolineae bacterium | reverse complement strand
CCCGCCGAATGGCAGCCACCGCCGCTCGAACCGCCGATTTCTCGCGATCCCTTGGGGCGTGATCACTACTGGTTCCTGCGACCTGTCGATTCTAATGCGACCAATTTTGCGCTGTTCTCCTATCCTTACGGCTCAGATGGGCCGCAGGATCAGAATCCCTGGCGCGTACATCATGGCATCGACATGCCGAATCCCATCGGCCAGACGGTGCGTGCCGCCGGGTCAGGCGCAGTTATTTGGGCGGGGACAGCCTTTCAGGATTCCGCCAGCTATGGCAATGTGGTGCTCATTCAGCATGATTTTGGTTATTTTGGTCAGCCATTGTTCACACTGTATGCCCATCTGCAGGCAGTGCTGGTTTCCGTCGGTGATCTGGTCAACGGCGGTGACCCGATTGGGTTGGTGGGGAATACCGGTCGCGTGAGCGGGCCGCATGTGCATTTTGAAGTGCGCTTGGGCGAAAATAAGTATCGCGCCACCTATAACCCGCTGCTGTGGATGGTGCCGTATGTTGCGCACGGCGTGATCGCTGGGCGGGTGACCGGGCCGCGCGGCGATCTGCTGCAAGACCATACAGTGACCATACGTGATCGGCGCACCGGGCTGGTGGTGCAGTCCACCACAACCTATATTTTTCTCGATAATGGATCCGATGTGAATTCTGACCCCTTGTGGCAGGAGAATTTTGTCGTCGGTGATATACCTGTTGGTCGTTACGAAGTCGTCACGACAATCGATGGTCAGCGGGTTTCTCGAATTGTTGATGTGCTGGAGGGTATGACCAGCTTTGTCGATCTGGCATTGCAGGAAGCCGCTACGCCTATCCCACCCACTCCGACGCCATGAGCGGCGGGTGAGCGCGGGGTAGGCGCATAGCAGGCCAGGGATGGGTGCGCTACACTCTCCTGGCTTTTCGCCCACTACGAGGAAGGAAAAGTTCGATGTCCTCTCAACCTAGATTGTTGGTAATCTGTCTCATTGTGGCACTGTGCTTCGGCCTGGGCGTATCCGTCACCCTGTCTCAGGATGCCGCTGCGCGCTTGGTACAGCCAGATGTGCCCGTGAGCGGTACCTTGGATACACAGAATGTGGCGCAGGTCTACACTTTTACCGCTGTGGCTGGGCAGCAGGTGCGCTTGACTGCGACCAATACCGCCGGGTTGCAGTTGGCGCTGCTGCTGACAGATGCGGCGGGTGTGCCGTTGGCGCAGGTGGCGGCGACTGAGAGTAACGACGCAGTCGAAGTGGCAAATGTGACGCTGGCAACGGCTGGTACATATTATGTGACCATCTTCTCAGTGGCAGGAGTACCGGAAGAGAGTGCGGTATTCCAACTGCTGTTGGAAGTTACAGCACGCGCGGGTGAATTCACCCCACCCGGCGAATTGTTGACCGTGACAGGTTTGCAGGTGCGGCTGGAATGGAACTCGACAGCCAATCTGAACCTGGAAGTGCGCGACCCTGTGGGTGGCAGTCTTTTCTTTAGCACACCTGAAGTCGCCAGCGGTGGTCGTTTTGGCGTCAATGCTAACAGTGTCTGCGGCCAACAAAATGCCGAGAACCCATTTGAAGAAGCGTCATGGGCGGCAGGAGTCATTCCTACCGGCAGCTATGAACTGCTGGTCTACTACGACCCGCTGCAGGATTGCCCGACCACCGAGACAGCCAGTTTCACGCTCAATGTGACGGTTGATGGCACACCTGCCACGCCCGTCTCTGGCAGCGTTGACCCGAACCGCGTGTATATTGCGAGTTTCATCCTCAATGCAGATGGCAGCATCCTGCCAGGACGGGATGGCCTGAAGGTCGATCCGCCTGTCGCCCCCAGCTTACAGGGTATTGCGCCTTTGACTCTTGAACGTGATTTCGCTGTGACCGGCGCAATCACCAGTGCGCAGCCTTTTGTCACCTATGCCTTTGACGGGGTCGATGGGGATGTCGTCTCGCTTCAGATGACCGCTAGTTCCGGCAACCTGGACACGCTGCTGCTGCTGCTCGATCCGAATGGTAACGTTGTCGCCTTTAACGATGATGTGGAACGTGGGAACACCAATTCGGCGCTGCAGAATGTGGCATTGCTTCTGAATGGTACTTACACGGTGGTCGCCACACGCTACGGCCAGGATCTCGGCGGTACGCAGGGCGAATATGGGCTGACGCTCAGCGGCGCGGTTTCATCCGTCGTGACGGGCGGACAGGAGATCGCCATCCCTGATCTGCCGAACCTGCCGAATGGCTCGGTAGAGGTCAGCCTTCAGTGGAACTCGCTTGCCGATCTGCAACTACTCGTCCGTGACCCGTTGGGGCAGGCGGTGTTCGACGATCAGCCGCAGGTTCCGGGCGGGGGCACGCTGGCTGCCAATGGTAATGTCAACTGCACACCCGCCGAAGGCAGCCCGGTGTCATACATCTACTGGCCGGAAGGCCGCTTGCCCAGCGCAGGCCCATATGAGATTGAGGTGCAGTACCAGAGCCAATGTAACGATACCTCGCCTGTGCAGTTCACGCTGAATGTGGTGGTGAATGGCCAGTTGGTCTTCACCTCGACCCAGCAGCCGCGCCTGGGCGAGCGTTACGTAGCCAGTTTTAACATCGGTCTGGATGGAACCATCACAGCAGGTGAAGGTGGTTTCTTTGGTACGGTGCAGCGTCCGGATGTCGCGTCGCTCGATTACAATGCTGAGTTGGAAAACGCGCGCGTCCTGACGGGCGGTGAGACAGTTACGGGCAGCATCCGGCTCAATCGCAAGTTTGAAGTGTTCGTCTTCGACGGAACGGCGGGGCAGGTGGTAACAGTGGACATGGATGCGCTCAGCGGCACGCTCGACCCCGTACTGTTCCTTGTTGACCCCAACGGCGTGCAGGTGGCGCAGAACGATGATGCGCCCGGTGGCCGGACGATCAACTCGCTCATTAGTGAATTCACCTTGCTCGAAGATGGGCGTTACATTATCATTGCTACGCACTTTGGGGCGCGCTTTGGGGTAACTGCCGGAGACTATAACCTGACTTTGCGGTTGAATTAACTGTGAAAGTCGGTACAATACGGGGGCAGTTATGGACTGCCCCTGTTCATTTATCAGCCCGTTTCAAATCAGCAGCCTGGACAGAATGTGGTAAAAACAATGAAAGTGCGCTTTTTCCTGCCGGTGGCTCTTGCCCTGGTGTTGCTAGTTGCTGCTTGCGTTCCCCCGCTCAATTTGCGTAACGACAAATTCCTTCAGGACGACAGTCTCCTCACCAACGATCCCTGTGAAGCGCCGTGCTGGCGTGGCATCACCCCTGGCGTGACCGAATGGAGCGAAGCGCTCACCATTCTGGAAGACGCGACCGATATCAATGACCCGCAAGTGCAGACGGGCGATGATGGTGTTCTGGTGGGAGCACAGTGGCAGCCCCTTGAAGGTGATGCCTGCTGCCAGATGATTTCCGAGAAGGGTGAAATCGTTGATTTGATCGTCATCTGGCAGAAACCGGATAAGACGGTCGGTGAACTCATTGAAGTGCGCGGCGAACCGACGTATGTCATTGGCACGCCTGGTGATGAAACACAGGCGATTGTCAGTCTGTTCTACCCGGATAGCGCCCTGATTGTGATCGCCTTTGTGGCGGGCGCCAACGGCGAGTTGAATGAGAGTAGTGAGATCGTCGGAGCGTATTACCTGACGCCGGAACGGATGCAGCTCATTCTGGATACGAGCAGCCTCTTCGCCTGGGATGGGTATCAGCCGTTCAGCAGCTACAACGCCGAGGCCGAAGATGCGGAGTTCGCCATTACGCCCAGCGTCACACTGACGCCGACGGCGACGCAGTAAGGTAAATAACGGTTCAGGAAACCTGACCGATCATAGACAGTGGAACTTGTGAAGGAGCAAGGCATAATGAGCGAAGAAGTAAGCGTGAGCGCCCCCACTTCGGTGAATGATCTGCTGCCCAAGATGGAATTGAAGGGCATTGTAAAGCGCATCGAATTGTACGGGGCATTTGTTGATATTGGCGTGGGACAGGATGCCTTGCTGCATATTTCGCAACTGGGTGCCGCAAATGTTCGCAACGTCGGCGACATCGTCAAGGAAGGTGATGAGATCACCGTTTATGTGATGAAGGTAGATGCCGCGCAGGGGAAGGTTGCTTTGACGATGGTCAAGCCGCCGGACTTCTCCTGGGATGATCTCAAGGAAGGCGCGACCGTGCAGGGTAAGGTTGTGCGCGTCGAAGGCTTCGGTGTCTTCGTCGATATTGGCGCGGAACGACCCGGCATGATTCACGTCTCCGAACTTTCCGACAACTACGTCAGTTCACCGTCGGATGTTGTCAAGATTGGTGATGTCGTGCAGGCGCGCATCATCAAGATCAATCGCAAGAAACGCCAAATTGACCTGAGCATGAAGACCGCGGTGGAGATCGTTGAGATCGAGCCAGAAGAAGACGATGTGAACATCCCGACCGCGATGGAATTGGCGTTGCGCCAGGCGATGACTGAAGAAAAGGGCAGTGTCCGCAACCGACGTGAGAATCGTGACCGTGACCGCCGTGAACGCATGGTGCGTGAGCGGGAAGAGATCATCGCCCGCACGCTCAAAAATCACTCGAACTAAGCCACGACCTATAGTATCGAACAGCAAACAAGGGGCCATCTGACCCCTTGTTTTTGTTTTATAGGGCATTCAGGGTCAGGCGCTCATGTGTCGCCGCAGCCGCAGGATCGAGATGCCGAACAGGATTGTGATGATAACCTCGTGCGCCAGGCACCACACGCACAGAGCTTCCAGGATGCCGACCTGCACGTAGACCAACCACATCGAGAAGAGGAAGGCGAACAGGTTGATAGCAAAGAAAAGCACGACATTGTAGTCGCGAATAACCGGGATGCGGTCACCAAACAACAGCAGCCCGCCCATCACGAGATAGGTCGCCAGCCCCATATAGGCAATGGGTATGCCCAGTAGCCGCGAGTAGGCGCTGTTTTGTACCACATCACAGTTGAATGAGCCGCCCTCTGCACAGATCATTGCGACATTGGTCAACTTGACATAGCTCAGGTAGCCGGAAACTGCGATGCCGATGACGATGAGGATGAGCGAGATCAAACGAAGCACATCGACTGCTGGACGTACCGTATTTGTCTCTTGTCGGGTTGATTGGAGTGTTGACATGCGTTTCATTCCTTCAGACATACTCAGATTGATCACGAAGCAATCGAACAGGCAGTGCCGTACCAGCAGGTATTGAGCCCATGTCCTCCGGCACGATTAGAAGACCGTCCGCCAGCATCATCGAGGTGAGCGCTCCAGAGCTTTGGTTGCCCGTCGTGGTGGCAACCCACACGCCATGTTCGTGCCGTAGTGTAACCCGCAGATAGGTGCGTCGGCCATCGGAATGCAGGTCTTCGCCCACGATGGCCTGGACGTACGGTACACGCTCGTCTCCTCCGCGCAGCCTGAGCAGCGCCGGACGCACGAATATATCGAAGGTCACCATCGCTGATACAGGATTGCCGGGTAGACCAAAGAAGGGCACGCCACCCAGATGACCGAAGGCCAGCGGCTTTCCGGGGCGTAGGTTGATGCGCCAGAAGTCGATTTTGCCGAGTTCATCCATAACAGCGCGCACTACATCGAACGCGCCGACCGAGACGCCCGCCGAACTGATGATGAGATCCGGTTTGCTGTCCAGTGCCTCCCGGAAACGTCGGCGCACATCTTCCAGTGTGTCGCGTGCGATGGGTATCCGCAGCGGTATCGCGCCGTAGGTCTCGGCCAACGCGGCCAGCACATAGCCGTTGCTATCGCGGATCTTGCCCGGCGTGAGGGCCTCGCCCACATCGACCAGTTCATCGCCCGTCGAGAGAATTGCGACACGCGGTTGCCGGATGACAGAGACGGTTTCCATACCAAGTGACGCCAGGATGCCTATTTCTGCCGCGCGGATGATCCGCCCTGCAGGGATGACATGCGCCCCTGCGGGGATGTCTTCTCCTGCCGGACGGACATAATCGCCTGCTTTCACGCTGCGTCTGACCTGCACCGCCGCGGGCAGCGACGCATTGCTGCCAGCATTCCAGCGCGCGTCTGTGTTCTCGACCGGAACAACCGCATCTGCGCCGTCCGGCATGGGCGCCCCTGTCATGATGCGCGCAGCTTCTCCTGCACCAAGTCTGCCTTGGGGCATGGAACCCGCCGGAATATCCATGACGACTTGCAGAGTGATGGGCACATTATCGGCACCATGCGTAGCTGCGGCGCGCACGGCAAAACCATCCATGCTCGAATTGGCGAATGGCGGGATGTTGCCAGGGGCGATGATATCTGCGGCGGCTATGCGGTTCAGCGCGTCTGGGAGGCCCACGGGTTCGGGCGGCAGGCGGGCAAAATGCTGCAAGACTTGCTCAACGGCCTGATCAACATTCATGAGGTCAGACAAGATGTTGCCTCAGAGGGATGTGCTGGATACGATTGTGCCTAGTATAACAGGGTAGCCGGAAATGTGTACCGTTTCGCGGATTAGGACTATAATCGGTTAAGGTTTTGTAATCAGCTGGGCGCGGGTTCAACAATATGCAGCAGACGGTAGTCCTCAATCTTCAAACGATCCTTGACCAATTCCCGGACATTACGCCGAATGACCGTCTGATGATCGAGCGTGCGTACCGTAAGGCCGAAAACGCACACGCCAATCAGTTCCGTAAATCTGGCGAGCCGTATTTCACACACTGTGTCGCCGTTGCCTATATGCTCGCCGATATGAAGCTGGACGCGGAAGCCATCGCCGCTGCCCTGATGCATGATCTCGTGGAGGATACCAATATCACTCTGGAGGAGATTCGCAACGAGTTTGGCAGCGGCGTTGCCCGGATTGTTGATGGCGTGACGAAACTGAAGAACCTGCCGATCAAAGTTGACAGCAACAAGCGCGGAAAGGCAGCGGATAAGGAGCTGGAATATTTCCGCAAGATGCTGCTGGCGATGGGCGATGATGTACGGATTGTGTTGGTCAAACTGGCTGACCGCCTGCACAATATGCGAACCCTTGGCTATATGTCGGTGGATAAGCAGCGACAGAAGGCGCAGGAGACGCTTGATATCTTCGCGCCCCTGGCGAATCGGCTCGGTATCTGGCAGATCAAGTGGGAACTTGAAGACCTCAGTTTCCGCTATCTGGAGCCAGAGAAGTACAAAGCGATTGCGAAAGCGCTGGATGAGCGCCGCGTAGACCGCGAGGACTATCTGAGCGATGTCACCCAGTCGTTAAAGGAAGCGCTGAAGAACTACGGCCTGACTAAAGTCAGCATCAGCGGGCGGCCGAAGCACATCTACAGCATCTTCAAGAAGATGGATCGCAAGAAGGTCGCGCTCTCACAGATCTACGATGTGCGTGCTGTGCGTGTTATTGTCGAAGACGTGATCCAGTGTTATCAGGTGCTCGGTGTTGTCCACAGTCTATGGCATCCTATCCCGGGCGAGTTTGATGACTACATTGCTGCGCCGAAGGATAACTTCTATCGCAGCCTGCACACCGCCGTCGTCGATAACAAGGGCAAGACGCTCGAAGTGCAGATCCGTACCTGGGAGATGCATGAGGATGCTGAATATGGTATTGCCGCGCACTGGCGTTATAAAGAGGGCAATCGTGCGCGCCGTGATGAGGCATTCGAGAATCGCCTGAGCTACCTGCGGCGGCTGATGGAGTTTGGCCCGGACATGGAGGACGCGCAGACCTTCGTCGATACGATGAAGGCGGAAGTGTTCCAGGATCGTGTGTACGTCTTCACCCCCAAAGGGGACATCGTCGATTTGCCAGCAGGCGCGACGCCTGTCGATTTTGCCTATCACATTCACACCGAGATCGGCCACCGCTGCCGCGGCGCAAAGGTCACCGGACGCCTCGTCAATCTCAATTACACCCTGCAAACAGGCGATCAGGTCGAAATCGTCACCGCCAAGCGCGGCGGCCCGAGTCTGGACTGGTTGAATTCTGACCTTGGTTATGTTCGCACGGCGCGTGCGCGGGACAAGGTGCGCGTCTGGTTCCGCAAGCAGGATCGCGATAAACATATCGCTGCGGGACGCACAGTGTTGGAACATGAGCTGAAGCGCCTGAGCCTCGAACATACCTCTTTTGAGCATGTCGCTGAATTGTTCCATTACGAGAAACTCGATGACTTCCTGGCGGCGGTGGGTGCGGGCGACATCACCAGCCCGCAGATTGGCCCACGCATCCTGGAGGCGGAGGGACGCGCAGAAGGTAAATCCCTGGTTGAGGAGATGCTGGAAGAGCCGAAGCCTGTGCCTTCGCAGGTGCATGTCAGTGCCAACGGTATCAATATCAACGGACTCGGCGGCTTGTTGGTCACATTGGCGAATTGTTGTAGCCCGATGTACGGCGATGATATTGTGGGCTATATCACACGCGGGCGTGGCGTGACGGTGCATCGGCGCGACTGTGGCAATATCAGCCATCACAATGAGCCAGAGCGTCTGGTTGACGTTTCGTGGGGTCACCTGCCGACTGAACAGAAATATGCCGTGCCGATGGAAATTGTTGCCTACGACCGCGACGGACTTCTGCGTGACATCAGCACCGTGATTGCCGACGAGAAGGTCAATATGACGCGCGTCGCGGTCAGCACTCGTCAGAACATCGCGACAGTACAAGTGACGATGGAAATCGCCAACTTCCAGCAGTTGAGCCGCATCCTCAACAAGATGGAACGTATTCAGAACGTGATCGAAGCGCGCCGTCGCAAGATGGTTTGACTGAATTTCGCCTCGATAATTGCGCGATGCGAAATTCTACCTGTCTCTTGTTTCGCCCTTAACTAATATTTGCACCCCAATAATACATGGGTTATGATTGGTCTCTTATAGACTGTCGTTTTTGCTTGATATGCTTTAATGTGAAGGATATAAGCGCCATGAAAGATTGGTTATATGAGCTTGCTGACCAACAGTTACAAGGTTTGGAAAGCACTGTCCGGTTGGTAGTGCTGCATCCGGCATCTGCACTAGGACGTGCACTGTACGGCCGCTACCTCCATGAAGAAGGGTCTTGCCTGGTTGTGCTTTCTGGCAGCAACCTTACGCGTGAGTCACTTCAGCAGCAGGTCGAGGCGGCCTATGCGGAGCAGGGTAGGCCGGAGCAGGTTTCCACCTGGCTGGTGGATGAATGTGACCGGGCGCAACCGGAGGCGCTCGCTGCCTATCTGGTCGAGATGCTGGCTCGCTTTGGTCAAGCGCGGATTGTGTTGTGTGGTAGGCAGTCGCTCACATACCTCCTCAAATTGCCTGAACTGCGTGCAGTGATGCGCTGCATCCCGGTTGAAACAGCGCTACTCCTGCCAGACTATACCCGTCGGGATGACAAACAGGCACTCTTAGAGGTGCGCGCGCTCGGCGGCGGACAGGTGTTCGTGAATGGCAAGGAGATCACCGATTGGGATGGGGCGCTGCCGCGTGCGCTGTTCTTCTACCTGGTTGATCAGGGAATGGTCACGCGCAGTTCGATCTTCGATGCCTTCTGGCCGAATCTTTCTATTCGCGATGCGACCAATGTCTTTCATGTCACAAAACGCAAGATTAGCGAAGTGCTGGGGCTTGATCTCACGGTATATTGGTCAGGTTATTACCGCATTTCCTCGCAGATCGAACTGAGCTACGATGTTGCGCAGTTTTCTGAGTTGGCGCAGGATAGCGCCGTCGCCGCGCCACCGCGTACTGAAGCGCTGCTTAGGCGAGCGCTGCGGCTGTACCGCAACCACTTCATGATGACGCTCGATGGCACACTGCCCTGGGTGCGTAAGCGCCGCGAAGAACTGACGAATACATATGCCGACTCGCTGATTAGTCTTGCTAAGCTTGTCGAGACCAGGGGGCACAAGCAAGAGGCGCTGGGGTTATACCTGCGCGCTGCGGCAATCTACCCTCATCGTGAAGATGTGGCGGGCAGCATCATGACGCTGTACCACAAGCTGAATATGCCTGATGACGCCTTACACATCTATGATTCTCTGGACAGCGAATTGATGACTCGTCTGGGCATCTCGCCAGCAGGGTGGCTGCAAACCCTGGCCGCTGAAATCCGCGAAGGCACACAGGTGGCAGTTCACGCCTGATTGCCAGACAGCGTAGTGGCATCACACATACTTGACCAGCACTTACTCGACCAACTCCGGCTCAGCCAGCAGCGCCTGATATGTTACGACGGCGGCGATCTGCTGGTTGTCCGGCAGTGAGACAATGATGTCGCCGCCTGGCCGTCCGCGCGTCAGGAGTGGCGCATCCTTCAGTTTCATCGGGAAGGGTTTGCCATGACTGGTCAGGACGATCAGCGTATCTTCTGCATGACCGATGGCGGCGGCGGCCAGTGCGGTGCTGCTCTTTGGCAGGCGCATTGCGATCACGCCGCTGCCGGCGCGTCCCTGCAACGGGTACTCATCTATGGATGAAATCTTGCCAATGCCATCATCGGTGATGCTCCAAACGTGTGCCTCTGGCACGACGATACTGGCGCCGATCACCTGATCGTCCTCTGCACTGAGTTTGATGCCGCGCATCCCGCCAGCTGGCAGCGTAGTTGGGCGTACTTCGTCTTCGCTGAAACGGATGCACTGGCCTTGTGCCGTCGTCAGCATGATTTGGTCGTTCCCGGTTGTGAACATCACCCAGCCGATCTGGTCGCCATTTTCAACATCCATTACGGTGAATGCATTGGCGGAAAGCCCGGGCAGTTCTTCAACGCGCATCCGTTTGACCTCTGCCCCACGGGTGGCGAGGAAGATGTAGCCTTGCTCGGTAGAAGATGGCAGGCTCAGCACCGCTGTGATCGGACTGCTGCCGATGGGACACAAGTCTGTGTAGCGCTGCCCTTCGCCTGGGATGTGCACTTGTTGCAGTTGATGCACCGGAATCGTCGCGCATTGGCCATCGACTGTGAACAGATAGAGAATCTGCGAAGTATTGCTCTCCAGAATAAATCGCGGCGGATCTTTCTCGCTCGCTTTCACCTTCGGCCTGACCGTATCGAAGCTGCGCCCGATTTTTCCGTCGACAGTCAGAGTCACCCAGGTATCTTCGGCTGGCATTAGCGTGTGACTGGTGGCGTCACTGGTTGCCGTGCTGTCTACGATCATCGTGCGGCGCGGGTCGCCGTAAGCCTGTTTGATCGTCGTCAGTTCCTCACCGATGACCTGGCGCATCTTGGCCGGGCTGGCAAGCAAACCTTCCAGGTATTCGATCAGTCGGACTTTTTCTTTGTATTCTTCGTCAATCTTTTTACGTTCCAGTGCGGCCAACCGTCGAAGCTGCATATCGAGGATCGACTGCGCCTGAATTTCGCTGATCTTGAGCAGTCGCATCAGGTTGGTGCGCGCGGTCTCGACCGTCTGTGACTTGCGGATGGTGGCGATCACCTCATCCAGCATATCGAGCGCTTTGAGCAGTCCTTCCAGGATGTGGGCGCGTTCGCGGGCGCGCCCCAGCTCGAATTCGCTGCGGCGGCGCACCACTTCCATGCGGTGGTCGAGGTAGACTTTTAGGCACTGTTTCAGGCTCAGCGTGCGCGGTTCGTTATCTACCAGTGCCAGCATGATGATGCTGAAGGTTTCCTGGAGGGGGGTGAACTTGAACAGGCCACTCAGCACGGTTGTGGCCTCGGCGCCGCGTTGCAGTTCTATCACCAACCGCAGCCCCTGGCGGTCGGATTCATCGCGCATATCAGCGATGCCTTCCAGCTTGCCATCTCGCACAAGCGTGGCGATGCGCTCGATCAGCGCTGACTTGTTGGTCTGATAAGGCAGTTCGCTGACGATAATGCGCGATTTGCCACGCCCCATGTCTTCGATATGCACCTTTGCGCGGATCGTGATTTTGCCGCGCCCGGTAGCATAGGCTGAAACCAGCGTGTCCTCATCGGTGTCTAGCCCGTCGATGTGACGATAGACGATGCCACCAGTGGGGAAATCTGGCCCTTTGACGAAACGCATCAGGTCTTGCACGCTGATCTCGTCGCGCACGTCCCAGTTGGCCAGCATGTAATTAAGCGCGTCGCAAACTTCGCCCAAGTTGTGCGGTGGGATATTAGTTGACATGCCTACCGCGATGCCGGAAGCACCGTTGACCAGCAGGTTAGGATAGCTGGACGGCAGCACCGTGGGTTCCTGCAAACTTCCGTCGAAGTTATCGCTGAAGTCCACCGTGTTTTTGTCGATGTCCACGAGCAGTTCTTCGCCAATGTCGGCCATGCGTGCCTCGGTGTAGCGCATGGCTGCCGCGCCGTCACCGTCGATGCTGCCGAAGTTGCCCTGCCCATCGACCAGTTCGTAGCGCATCGAAAAATCCTGCGCCAGCCGCACCATCGACTCGTACACCGCAGCGTCGCCGTGCGGATGATACTTACCCAGTACCTCACCGACGATACGCGCGCTCTTTTTGTAAGCACTGTCGGAGCGTATTCCCATGTCGTACATCGCATACAGGATGCGCCTGTGGACGGGCTTCAGGCCATCTCTCGCATCGGGCAGCGCACGTGCCACGATCACGCTCATGGCGTAATCCAGATAGGCGTCACGCATTTCCTGCCCAATATTGACCTGGCGCACCAAACCATTCGTCATACCATTATCCTGCGTCATTGAGTTTCCCTGGAGTGTTGTTTCATTCTAGGGTCTGAAGTGACCACTGTCAAACACTGAACTAGTGTTCTATTGTACCACAGATCACTACCCGCCGCTCCCCCTACGTTGACGGGTTTTTCGTAGCCACACGGCGGGGATTATGGTAGTATGCGGGGCATGATCACACGACAAACACTCACCTATTTGCTTGTCATATTGCTCCTGCTGCTGGGCACAGGCTGTATTCCACAGGAGCCGATCCTGGTGTATGTTACCCCAACGCTTGCTGAGCCTGGCGCTGAGGCCACCAGTGTGCCGACTCTGACACTGCCGAGCGCCACGCCCTCGGATATGGCTGTTTCCGCAACGTCGACCCTCACGCATACCCCTGCACCCCCGACGGCAACAACTCCGCCGCCGACAGTAGATCCACGCGCTACGGTCATCGGGGCGGTGATCGGGCAGGATTACACGCTCCCGCCGACCAGCACGCCGTTGCCAACCGAAACCGGCCTGCCACCTACGGTATCTCCAACTGCCACAACCATGCCCAGCGCCACAGCAGGTGGGCCACGCCCAACATCACTTCCCGGCCTGGATGCGGCGCGCATGGGCATCCAACTTGACCCGACGCTGAATCAACAGGATTGGAATCAGGCTGTTGTTGATATTCAGCGCTTGGGCGTGAAGTGGCTCAAGGTGCAGGTGGCCTGGAAGTCGCTGCAACCCAACGGCCCCGACGAGATCAGCGAGGATTTCCGTCGTCTGGAGATCTATTTGGAAACAGCATTCAACAGCGGACTGGACATCATGGTCAGCATCGCCAAAGCGCCGAATTGGGCGCGCGCGGTTGACCAGAACGAAGATGGTCCGCCGGATAACCCGCAAGCACTGGCCGACTTTATCAGCCTGATGCTGGGAGAGTTCGGTACATCGCTGGATGCAATTGAGGTGTGGAACGAGCCGAATCTCGTGCGTGAGTGGCGCGGCGCGCTGCCGTTCAATGGCGCGGGGTATATGCAGCTTTTCGAGCCGTCCTACCGGGCAATTCGGGCGTTTTCGCCCACGCTGCCTGTGATCACAGCGGGGCTGGCTCCGACCGATGATAATCCCTCGGTTGGGTCGCGCAATGACCGCTCGTTCCTGGAAGAGATGTACGCCGCTGGCCTGGCTCAATATGCGGATGTTGGTGTCGGCATTCATCCTTACGGCTGGGGTAATGCTCCCGATTCAACCTGCTGCGACCTGAATCCCGAACCGGGCTGGGACGATGATCCGCATTTCTTCTTCCTGGACAACGTGAACGATTTTCGCGCGATTATGGTCAGCAACGGGCACAGCGCCGCGCGCCTGTGGGCGACGGAGTTTGGTTGGGCGTCATGGGATGGCTTCCCCGGTGAAGCACCCGATGTATGGATGACTTATGTCGATGAATGCGAGCAGGGGCAGTATACGGTGCGTGCGTTCGAAATGGCGCAGGGCTGGGATTATATGGGGCCGATGATCTTGTGGAACCTCAACTTCGCGCTGCTCACAGGTATGGTCGAAAACCGCGATGAGCGCGCTGCCTATAGCCTGCTCACGCCGCTCAATCCGCGCGAACGTGCCGCCTATTGGATGCTCTTCGATGCCGTCCGCCCCGACGAACAGTTACCTTCATATTCGCGCTGCCCTGGGCCGGGGTAGGGCATCCGTAACCTTGCATATGGAACAAAAAGAGGCGCACACAGCGCCTCTTTTGATGCGTTTCTGAACTTACGAGTTCAGATTCATCTCTTCCATGCCGTCCATATCATCGAAGCCTTCGGCGTCTGCGTCCAGCGCGCCCTGCTGTTCCAGCGTGATGTTCGGCGCGACCAATTCGCGATCCTGGTAGGTGTGGAAGCCGGTGCCTGCCGGGATCAGCTTACCGATGATCACGTTTTCCTTCAGGCCGTAGAGTTTGTCCACCTTGCCCTCGATGGCCGCGCCTGCCAGCACCTTGATGGTGTGCTGGAAGCTCGATGCCGAGAGGAAGCTGTCGGTGTTTAGCGCCGCTTTTGTGATGCCTAGCAGCACTGGCACGCCAGCAGCAGGGTCCTTCCGAGCCTCGATCAGGCGTTCGTTGATGTCCAGCAGTTGTAGCTTGTCGATCAACTCGCCAGGCAGCAGCGAACTATCTCCACTGCGGGTGATTTGCACCTTCGAGAGCATCTTACGAATGATGACCTCGAAATGCTTGTCAGCGATATTCACGCCCTGATTACGGTACACCTTCTGCACTTCGGAGAGCAGGTATAGTTGTGTGGGTTCCTGCCCAAGGATGCGCAGGATTCGGTGCGGGTTCTTCGCGCCTTCGGTCAGCTGCTGACCGGGGTAGACCTGTGCGCCGTCAAACGCTTCCGGAAGCAACCGCGCGCTGGATGGAATTTCGTATTCCTCTTCCTGGCGGCGCTCGTAGCGGATGTAGAGCGTGTGTCCTTCCAGGTGAATCAGGCCGTTCATCTTGGCGACGATTTTGCCTTCTCCACCCGCTTCCTGGGCGATGACCTCGCCTTCCTTGACGGCTTGTTCGTCATGTACCAACAAGTCCCAACCGACCGGAATGGTGTGTTCTTCGCTGAATGCTTCACTGTCGATCACGGTGGCGAGACGCACGCCCTCGCGCTTGGTCAGGCGCAGCACGCCGCCGATGTCCGTGACAACGGCTTCACCTTTCGGTTTCTTACGCGCTTCGAACAATTCTTCGACGCGTGGCAGACCGCTGGTAATGTCACCGCTGGCCTGCGCTGTACCGCCCGTGTGGAACGTGCGGAGCGTGAGCTGCGTGCCGGGTTCGCCGATGGACTGCGCTGCGACGATACCGACAGCGGCGCCGATCTCGACCATATCGCCACGTCCCAGGTCACGCCCGTAGCACAGGGCGCAGATGCCGTGAATGAGCGCGCAGGTCATCGGGCTGCGGACGTGCATCACATCCAGTTTACTGTTCTGGATGGCGTCGGCCACATCTTCGTCGATCATTTCGTTGCGTGCGACGATCAGATTGCCCGACTCGGGGTCGTAGGTATCGCTGGCTGCGCAGCGTCCGACGATGCGTTCGTAGAGCGTCTGCCCGGCGATGTCGTCCGCGCGGCGGATCCACATGCCCGCTTCCGTGCCGCAGTCCATGCGGTTTACGATGACATCCTGCGCCACATCGACCAGACGGCGGGTCAGATAACCTGCGTCGGCAGTACGCAGCGCCGTGTCCGCCAGACCTTTACGCGCGCCGTGCGTCGAGATGAAGTATTCCAGCGCAGTCAACCCTTCGCGGAAGTGGCTGCGGATGGGCAGGTCGATGATGCGCCCGGACGGGTCAGCCATCAGCCCGCGCATCCCAGCCAACTGTGTGATCGGGCCAAAACCACCTTTGGTCGAGCCGGAAATCGCCATGATCGCGATGGGACCATACGGGTCGAGCGACTGGCGAATCAGGTCTTGCAGACGATCCTTGGCACGGTTCCACTCGTCAATCGTGATCTGATAGCGTTCTTCTTCTGTCAGCAGCCCACGACGGAAATCGCGTTCAGCGCGGTCAACAATGCCTTCCGCCTCTGCGAGCACGTCCTTGCGCTCGTCGGGGATCGTCAGATCGGCGACGGCAATGGTTGTGCCGGAGATCGTTGCGTAGTGGAAGCCCAGGTTCTTGATAGCGTCCACGATGTCGGTTGTGCGGTCGCCGCCGATGCGCTGGTAGCACTTGGCAACCAAATCCTGGAGCTGCTTTTTGCCCATCGTTTCTTGGACATAGCGCATTTCGTCCGGCAGGATGCGGTTGAATATCGCGCGTCCAACGGTCGTTGGCTCTGGTTCTGCCTGTGGCATACGGTCGTCGAAGTAATTGCCCAACAGAATCGGCGTGTGCAGGTCGACCATGCCGAGGTTGTAGAGATACTCCACCTCGTCCATGTCGATCACCTTGCGGCGCTCACCGAGGTTGCTTAGCTCAAGCTGATCTTCGATTTTCTTCTTCTTCATCAGCTTTTTCATCTCAACCGCGTTGGCGAGCAGGCAGTCTACTTCGCCTTCCAGCAGCGCACGGATCGTGCGGTCGATGGCTTTCTCGGTGACTTTGACGCGCCCATTTTCGTCGGCCTGGGTCACATCCTCGAACAGCACCGCACCAGGGATTGTATGCTGATGGGCATAGTAGAAGCCATTGGAGCGGAAGGCGATGCCGACCTTGACATTTGGATTGTCCAGCACAGTGATGCTGCGGAATTCTGCCGCGCGTTTCTTCAGCGAGACAATTTCGACCGACGGATCCATAGTCAGGTAGTAGTTGCCCAGCACCATGTCCTTCGACGGGCCAACGATGGGCTGACCGTCAGCAGGCTTGAGCAGGTTCTTGGTGCTCAGCATCAGCTCACGCGCTTCCTGCACGGCCTTGTCGCTCAGCGGCACATGCACGGCCATCTGGTCGCCGTCGAAGTCGGCATTGAACGCCGCGCAGACCAGCGGGTGAATCTGGATGGCCTTGCCTTCAACCAACTGTGGCTCGAAGGCCTGGATACCCAGACGGTGCAGGGTAGGGGCGCGGTTGAGCAGCACCGGGCGCTCTTTGATCACCTCTTCCAGCACTTCCCACACTTCCGGCTTCTCGCGCTCGATGATGCGCTTGGCACCCTTGACGTTGCTGGCGTAGTTGTAGCGCACCAGACGGCTGATGACGAACGGGCGGTACAGCTCCAGCGCCATCGTCTTTGGCAGGCCGCACTGGTGCAGCTTGAGCTTGGGGCCAATGACGATGACCGAACGACCAGAATAATCGACGCGCTTACCGAGCAGATTGCGGCGGAAGCGCCCCTTCTTGCCCTTGAGCATGTCGCTGAGTGACTTCAGTTCGCGGCGGCCACGACGGCTGAGCGCCTTGCCGCGCTGGCTGTTATCGACCAGGCTGTCCACCGCTTCCTGCAGCATACGCTTCTCATTGCGGACGATCACGTCCGGCGCACCCAGTTCGAGCAGGTGCTTGAGGCGGTTGTTACGGTTGATCACGCGGCGGTACAGGTCGTTGAGATCGCTCGTGGCAAAGCGGCCACCATCCAACTGCACCATTGGGCGCAGGTCGGGGGGGATGACCGGCAGCACGGTGAGGATCATCCATTCCGGGCGGTTGTTGCTCTTGCGCAGGCTTTCGACCACGCGCAGGCGCTTGGTCGCTTTCTTCTTACGCTGCTTCGAGCGGGTGTTGCGGACTTCGTGCCACAACTCCACCGCCAGCTTTTCCATTTCCATCGTTTTCAGGATTTCGTAGAACGCTTCCGCGCCCATGTCGGCGTGGAACACCTGGCCGTAGCGGCTCTTGAGTTCCCGGTAGCGCGTCTCCGGCAGGAATTGCAGTACATGTAAGTCCTGGAGTTCCTGGCGAGCTTTCTCCGCTGCCTGGCGGAACTGCGTCATGCGACCATCCAACTCGGCGCGGTGTTCGTCAATCGTTTGCGCCGCGCTGCTGGAGATCGAGTCAGCTTCGCGGTCGAGGCGGTCGAGTTCGATCTGGCGCATCTGCTCGATTTCGTTTTGCAGATCGCTCAGATAGCCGTTGACGGCCGCCTGAATGCGCGAGATGCTGTCCATCGTGACCTGTTCACCCTTGGCGACGATCACGATATTGGCGGTCTCAAAATCGACATCGCTGTCGGCTACCTTGCCAACCATCGATTCGACCCGGTTTTGCAGCGCCTGTGCTTCCTGCATGACCTTGTCGCTCAGGTGGCTGAGTTCGCTATCGAAGTGCGAGTGCAGCTCCTGCACGCGGCCTTCAAACTGGTTCAGCGCGGTATCGCGTTCGCTGCGGATGGCTGTCATCTGGTCTTCGATGTCGCCACCAAGCAAGGCTTCCTTCTGGACCAGCTCTTTCTCAATGCGTCCGAGCGCTTTTTGGCGGGCATCTTCATCCACGCGGGTGATCACATACTGCGCGAAGTACAGCACACGGTCGAGGTTGCGGCGGCTGATGTCGAGCAGCAGACCGAGGTAGCTGGGCACGCGGCGGGTGTACCAGACGTGGGCGACGGGGGCGGCGAGTTCGATGTGGCCCATGCGTTCGCGGCGCACAGAGGCGCGGGTGACTTCCACGCCGCATTTGTCGCAGACGATGCCCTTATAGCGGACATTCTTGTATTTGCCGCAGTAGCACTGCCAGTCTTTGGTCGGGCCGAAGATGGCTTCGCAGAACAGCCCGTCTTTCTCCGGGCGCAGGCGGCGATAGTTGATCGTTTCTGGCTTGGTGACCTCGCCATACGACCAGGAACGAATCTGATCCGGCGAAGCCAGGCTGATACGCAGGGCGCTAAAATCCTTTGCTTCCAAGGGCCTAACTCTCCTGTGCGCTATACGGGTGGGCTGGACTACGGGCGATGGAGATCGCCAGACGGCATGAACAACGAAAACAGCGACCAAAGTTTTCTGGTGCTGTCAGAGCAGGTATTCGGTACTATGTAAACACTCGTTTCTCATCGGTAACAGATGATCTTACTAACTTTGAGATCAAATGTCAACCCCTCAAAAACGTGACGGGCAACCAGCGCGACGGGTTGTTTTCGACATAGGCGCGGATCTGCTTACGCCCCCTCTGGTTGGCCGTTGACCTTCATCCGCAGGTAGGCGTCCATGAATTCGTTCAGCCGCCCATCCAGTACTGCGCCCGTGTTGCCCGTCTCGTAGCTGGTGCGGTGGTCTTTGACCATCTGGTAGGGGTGCAGCACGTAGGAGCGAATCTGGTTACCCCAACCCGCGTCTACGTTCTCACCCTTCAGCGCGGCGAGCTGCGCTTCCTGCTTCTTGCGCTCCATTTCGAACAGGCGCGCCTTGAGGATTTGCAGCGCGCGTTCGCGGTTCTGCATCTGGCTGCGCTGGTTCTGGCACTGCACCACGACGCCCGTCGGGATGTGGGTGATGCGTACCGCTGTGTCGTTTTTCTGGACGTGCTGACCGCCTGCGCCACCCGCGCGATAGGTGTCGATCTTGATGTCCTTCTCGGCTACCTCAATGTCGATCTGCCCCTGAATATCCGGCCACAATTCGACCTTCGCAAACGAGGTGTGGCGGCGATTGGCGGCGTCGAACGGGCTGAGGCGCACGAGACGGTGGACGCCTTGCTCGCTTTGCAGATAGCCGAAACCGTATTCACCTTTGATGCTGAACATCACGCTCTTGATGCCGGCTTCTTCGCCCTCGCTGCGTTCGATCACTTCGACCTTGTAGCCGTTCTGTTCCGCCCAGCGCAGGTACATGCGTTCGAGCATCTGCGCCCAGTCCTGCGAATCCGTGCCGCCCGCGCCTGCGTGAATGGCGAGGATAGCGTTTTCGTTGTCGTAAGGGCCAGAGAGCAGCGCTTGCAGCGACATGCGTTCGACCAGCGCGGAAATGCTCTCGACCTCGCTGGTCAGTTCATCCAGCAGGCTGGGATCGTCAAGCTGCGCCAGTTCCAGTGCGTCGTTGATACGCGTGTTCAGTCCCTGCCAGCGCTCGACTTCTTCTTTCAAGCGGGCGATGTCCTGCATCACTTTTTGCGCGGCATCGGGGTTGTTCCAAAAATCCGGGGCGCTGGCCTGCGCCTGTAGCTGTTCTGCTGTATGTGCTTTGCCTGCAATGTCCAGGCGCTGCATCAGCCCATCAATCCGTAAACTCATGCTCTTCAACAGGCTGATAAGTGTGTCCATCTCGCTGTTAAGCCATCCTCCTCCCCTAGGGGCGCGCTGCGCCCGACGTAGTTCGATTGCGCCTTGTGCCTAGTTCTCGTCGAACAGGCTCTTGACGAAGTTTTCCGGGTTGAACAGCACCATGTCATCCATGCCTTCGCCCAGGCCGACATAATGCACAGGCAGTTTGAGTTCGTTGAAAATGGCGAAGACCATGCCACCCTTGGCAGTGCTGTCCAGCTTGGTGACGATCACCCCGGTGACATCGACCATCTCGCGGAATTTCTGCGCTTGCTGCAGTGCATTCTGCCCGGTCGTGCCGTCCAGCACCAGCAGCACCTCGTGCGGCGCATCCGGGATAACCTTGCTGGACGTTGCCTTGATCTTGGCGAGTTCGCCCATCAGGTTAAAATTAGTGTGCAGCCGCCCGGCGGTATCCACAATCAGGATGTCGTGTCCGCGCGCATTGGCGGCAGCGGTTGCATCGAAGACGACGGCGGCGGGGTCTGAACCCGGCTTATTGGCGATGACGGGCACGCCCACGCGCTGTCCCCATGTCTGAAGTTGCTCGATGGCCGCCGCGCGGAAGGTATCGCCTGCCGCCAACATCACCTTGCGTCCGGCACGGTTCAGGCGATTCGCCAGCTTGGCTATGCTGGTCGTCTTCCCGGAACCATTGACGCCAACAATCAGGATAATGGATAATGGGCGACCGCTGATATTCATCGGCGGCGGGACGGCCAGCAGCGATTGCAGCGTCTCGCGCAGCGCTTTCTGCAACTGCTCGGAACGGGTGATGCCCTCGCGCCGGATACGCGCCTTCAGTTCATCGAGGACGCGCGCGGTCGTCGGGACGCCCATATCCGCCTGAATGAGCAGCGCTTCAATATCGTCCCAGGTATCGTCGTCAATCTCGCTATTGCCCAGGAGCTGCGTGATGCGCCCGAAGAACGATTGGCGAGTTTTCGATAACCCTGTACGGAAGATGCTCAAGGGGAACTCCTGTATTGTGCTGACCGCTGCAAGAGCCAAAGTATACATGTGGTTGCGCTATAATTGTAGCCTGAAGGGTGTCGCGTGGACGACCGCTTAACACATCTGGATGAGCAGGGCAGTGCCCGAATGGTCGATGTCGGTGGCAAGCCAGACAGCGAACGACTCGCCATTGCGGGCGGCAGCGTGTATATGCAGCCTGCAACCTTGCGGCTGATTCGCGAGGGTGCGCTCAAGAAGGGTGATGTGCTGCTTGTGGCGCGCTTGGCTGGTATCATGGCCGCCAAGAAGACCGCTGACCTGATTCCATTGTGCCACCCCCTGCCGCTCACACATATCGATGTGCAGTTGACGCTGGATGATGAAAACAGTGCGCTGCATATCACGGCGACGGCGCGCACGGTCGGCAAGACGGGCGTCGAGATGGAAGCGCTCACGGCGGTCACGGTAGCGGCCCTGACGGTATATGACATGGCGAAGGCCGTTGACCGTGAGATGCGGCTAAGCGACATACGCCTGTTGGAAAAGCGCGGCGGTCAACACGGCGATTATCACGCGGAGCGCTGATCGTGCAGATACGAGTTCTGCTGTTTGCAACCTTAAAAGATCTGGCCGGGACGAACCAACTGACACTGACGCTGCCCGGTGATGCGGCGACAGTCGCGGATGTGCGCGCGACGCTGGTGGCGCAGTTTCCGCAGATGGCTGCTAATCTCAATGCAGCTATTTCCGCTGTCAACGAGGAATACGCGTTTCCTGGGGACGCGGTGCGCGATGGCGATTCGGTTGTCTTTTTTCCACCTGTCAGCGGCGGCAGCGGCTACCCGGAAGTATACCGCCTGGCCGACCAACCGATTGATACTGATGAGCTGCTACGGGCGATCACGATTCCGGCGACGGGTGCGGTGTGTGTCTTCAGCGGCATGGTACGCGGCGAAACGGACGCAAACGGTGCGCTGGTGCAGACGCAGCGCCTGGAATACGAGGCTTACGAACCGATGGCGCTGGCGAAGATGCGCCAGGTCGCCGCAGAGATTCGCGAGCGCTGGCCACTGGTGCAGGGCATCGCCATTGTGCAGCGGGTCGGCCTGCTGGAAGTCGGCCAGAACACCATTCTGATTGCCTGTTCATCGGGGCATCGCGACCAGGGCTGTTTCGAAGCCGCGCGTTACGGTATTGATAGGCTGAAAGAAATCGTCCCGGTCTGGAAAAAAGAGGTTCGTGCCGATGGTTCATCCTGGGTTGAAGGACATTACATGCCGTCGCCGGATGACCGGGCTTCGAAATAGAGCGACATTTGTATGATGGTGAGGAGCCTTTCATGACTCGACGTGTTGTTGTGACGGGTGTTGGACTGATCTCGCCGCTCGGCCACACCGCAGAAACAAGCTGGGCAGGTATCAAGGCCGGGCAGAGCGGGGCGGGGCCAATCACGCTCTTTGATTCAAGCAACTACCTGGTCAAAATTGCGGCGGAGGTCAAGGCCTTTGACCCTACGAAATACATGGCGGCCAAAGAAGTGCGCCGCCGTGATCGCTACCAGCATCTGATTATCGCTGCCGCGCAGGAAGCCAAGGCGCAGTCCGGCTTTGAAGTGACGGACGCCAATCGAAGCCGCGTCGGCACGCTGATTGGTTCATCGGTTGGCGGCGTGGGCAGCTATTATGCAGAAGCAAATGTGTTGTTTGAGACAGGTGATCCTCGGCGTATCACACCGTTTGGTATCCCGATGTTGATGGCGAATGGTGGCAGCGATCTCGTCAGCATCGACTTTGGCACGTGTGGTCCCTCATATACCCCTGTCTCTGCCTGTGCAACGGGGGCAGATTGTATTGGCCATGCCTTCGATCTGATCCGCTGGGGACGCTTGGATGCAGCCTTTGCGGGCTGCGGCGATGCGCCGATCATCCCTATTGGCATTGCGGCTTTTGACCGGGTTGGTGCAGTTTCCCGGCTGAACGATGACCCGTCACGCGCGTCGCGCCCGTTTGACAAGGATCGCACCGGGTTGGTCTTCGCAGAAGGGGCGGGGGTGCTGGTGCTGGAGGAACTCGAAAATGCTCGCCAGCGCGGTGCGAACATCCTCGCAGAACTCGTCGGCTATGGTGTTACTTCGGACGCTTTTCACGTCACCGCGCCGGACCCGGAAGGTAAAGGCGCGAGCCAGGCTATCCAGAATGCTTTGCAGGATGCGCGCCTGAACCCAACGGATGTTCATTACATCAATGCGCACGGTACGGCCACCGCTCTGAACGATGTCATGGAGACGAAAGCCGTCAAGCGTGTTTTTGGCGACCATGCCTATCGTGTACCGATGAGTTCGACTAAGAGTATGACAGGACATGGCATGGGAGCAACGGCGGCATTCGAGGCGGTATTCGCTGTGATGGCGCTGCGCGACCAGGTTGCGCCACCGACGATAAATCTGGAGACTCCCGATCCAGAATGCGACCTGGATTATGTGCCCAAGGTGGCCCGCGAGATGCCGATGCGCTGTGTGATGAGCAATTCGTTCGGTTTTGGCGGACATAACGTCTCGCTGATTTTTAAGTCGTTCAACTGATGAATCTCGAAATTGTCCAGGAAAATCTTGGGGTGCGTTTCAGGCAGGTACGGCTGCTGCAACTGGCGCTCACCCACCGCTCGTACCGCAACGAACACGGCGAAGACTCCGAAGATGGTGACAACGAGCGGTTGGAATTCCTGGGCGATGCAGTCCTCGACTTCCTGGTTGGGGATATGCTCTTTCAACGCTTCCCAGAAATGCCCGAAGGCCGTCTGACGCGCCTGCGGGCCGCTCTCGTGCGCACGGAGTCGCTGGCGTCATTGGCGCGTGTTTTGGGGTTGGGCGAGCATCTGCGGATGGGCAAGGGGGAAGAAGGCAGCGGCGGACGCGAGCGGCTGAACAACCTGTGCGCTTGCTTCGAAGCGACGGTCGGCGCGATTTACCTTGACCAGGGGGTTGAGGCCGTGCGCGTGTTTGCGCTGCCCCGGCTGGAAACGGTTTTGCAGCAGGTATTGGCAGAGGCGCTCGACCAGGATGCTCGCAGCTTGCTTCAGGAATGGAGTCAGGCGGAACTCAACCTGACTCCGGCGTATCGCACAGTTTCCGCTTCTGGCCCCGACCACCACAAGGAATTCATCGTGGAAGTCGTACTGGGTGAAGATGTTGCCGGGCGTGGCTCCGGCCCCAGCAAACGCGCCGCCGCTCAGGCCGCCGCCCGCGACGCACTCCAGCACGCGCGCGGTGATCAGCCAGCAGATGCGCCGCTCACTGAGGCCGGATGATCGTCTCGATCACGGCCATGCGGTGATCAGATGCGCTGGTGTCAATCGTGTTCGCACCGACAGGCAGCACAGAGCGGCGCCAGACCCACAGATAATCCAACTGCACGCGCGGGTAGCCCGTACGCCACAGGGTTGCCGTCAGTTCTGGCGGCTGACCAGCGAAGGGGTCGATGAACCCCGCCGCACGCATCTGGTCGGCGAGCGGAGAAGCTGGGATGTTGTTAAAGGTGCCGCCGATCACCGTGCGACCAAGGTTTCCGTCCGGGTGACGGCTGCTCAGGATCGCGAAGATTTCGTTCAACTGGCGCTGCTGTTCCTGTTCCTGCTGAGCAATGCTGCGCCCATCACCTGTCTCCAGCAGGAATTCCAGGCGCGTGTTATACAGCGTGATCACGCCCTGGTCGGGGCGGATCTGCACGCGCTGCAAGCCTGTGTCGCTGCCGATGCTGGTCAGCGGCACGCCATCATCGAAGACGATCTCGACCCTGGACAGCACTGCCAGTCCGTGCAGACCCTCGGTGGTTGGGTAGAAGCGCGTATCCATTCCCAATCGCCGTGCCAGCCACAGCGGCTGTGAAACGCCAAAGCTGGTTAGCCGCCCGTTCTCGACCTGCTGCAGCAGCACCACATCCGCGCCACTGCGTTGAATGGTGCGGGCGATTTCCTCAAGGCTGTAGTCGTAGAATTCACTGAAACCGCCATGAATATTGTACGTACCGATGCGGATGCTCTCCACATCGCGTACGCCCGCTATGAGGGGTGGCCGCACCGCAATGGCGACACCAATGCTCAGCCCAGCGGTGACCAGCAGGCTGAAGAACGTCCCCAGCCCGCGCGATTCACTCGCCCAGGGGATACGGCGCTGGGTCTGAATCATCGGCAGCGCCGCGAAGAACACACTCAGCAGCAGCACGCCCAGCCCCAGCCCGCGAAAGCCGCGCAGCAGCGGCGGGATGATCGGGTCGAGAAAAGCCAGTTCGGGAGCCATATTCTGCACATAAGCGAACTCGTAGGTGAAGTTATCCGCTGCTACCAGCATCATGAACACCAGCGCGCCGCCGATGACCCACAGCCCGGTGAAGAGGCGCTCTCGCTCTGCGCGTGGGCGCACCAGCCACCACCAGATCAGGCTCACGGTGAACTGTGCCAGCACCAGTGCCGCGCCCGCCGGGATGCCCCCCAGCCGCGTGCCGAACACGATCAGCAGAGCTATGAGCAGCATCCATGACCAGCCTCGTGTGCCGCGGTCGAACAGCCCAACGAAGCTCGTCGCCTGCCGCCGTACCCAGGGGATTAGTGGCAGCAGGGTTGCCATCGTGATAAACGGCGCAAAGTTCGTGTAGTCAACATCCGCGCGTCCGGCTATGGCATTTGGCGTCGCCAGCATGCTCAGTTGCAGGAAGAGCATACCTCCCAGCCCAACGCCGCCCCAGAATGGCATTAGCCCATAATCCGGTGAGACCGTCACGCCCTTGCGCTGCCTACCGCTCAAGACTAACCCAACGAGAGAGGTGATGATCGCCACGATGGACAAGATCATCTGCACATTCGCGTAGGCGGGTGTCCAGGATGGGTCGTAAGTATTGCCAACCGCGCGGAAGATCTGATCGATGCCGATGCCGAGGATGAAGAAGTAGGGTAGAGTTTGTGCTC
>JAEUQX010000272.1 GCA_016788625.1 Anaerolineae bacterium | reverse complement strand
ACCTTTTATGTAGGCGGCTGAACAACCCTCATCGCTGGAGTGCGTAACATCAGCTCATAAGTTAATTGTTGCTATCCCTTCCCGATGCTACAATCAGTAGGGTTTTTGTTTGAACCCCGTTTGATTGGAGCAGTATGGGCTATAAATTCGCCATCGATTTTGGCACCACCAACACGGTCATCGCGCGCTGGGATGAAGCGAGCGGCGCGGCAGAGATTGTCTCCATCCCGGTCATCAGCAGCCCGGCGGCGGAAGATCGCCCCGCGCTTGTCCCCTCGCTGGTCTATGTCGAAAACGGCAAGTCGCAGCAGGTCGTCATCGGTCAAACCGTGCGCGACAAGGGATATGACCAGCAGCAGAACAACCGCCTGTTCCGCAATTTCAAACGCGGCATCGTCACACATCCCGCGCCCGAACCGCGCTCCATCGACGACTCGCTGTGGGCCGACCGCAACGCCGGGCGCAGCTTCGTCAAACAGGTGATCGAGTTGCTGCCTGCAAAGGCCGACGAAATCGACCAGTTGGTGCTGACCGCCCCCGTCGCCTCTTTCGAGGGCTATCTGGCCTGGCTCAACGGCGTGATTGACGAGATCGCCCCCGACAAGATTCGCGTGGTGGACGAGTCCACTGCGGCGGCGCTGGGCTATGCCGTGACCAAACCCGGCGCGGTCGTGCTGGTCTTCGACTTCGGCGGCGGCACGCTCGATCTCTCGCTGGTGCAGCTCCCGGAAAACCGCGAGAAGACCGGCGGCTTTCTGCATAAGCTGCTCAAGGGCGGCAGCACGCAGCATTCCGCCAAGGTCATCGCCAAGGCCGGGCGCATCATCGGCGGCAGTGACATCGACCAGTGGCTGGTGACCGAGGTGCTAAAACGCACGAAGGTCAGCACGAAGGAACTCGGCAACGATTACGCCATCCTGCTCACACGCTGCGAACAGGCCAAAATCGCGCTTTCGACCGCTGAACAGGCATCTATCCAGTTCAGCGCGGCGGGCAAAGAGCACAGCGTCACGATCACGCGCGAAGAACTGGAAACGCTGCTGGAAGAAAACGGCTTCTACACGGCGCTGCGCCGCGTCGTCGATAAGGTGATGCACGTCGCCCGCCAGCGCGGCATCTTCAAGGAAGACATTCACTACGTCCTGATGGTCGGCGGCACGTCGCTCATGCCGTCGGTGCAGCGCACGTTGGGGCAGTATTTCACAGCACAAGCGGTGCAGGCGCATAAACCCTTCACCTCGGTCGCGGAGGGCGCGCTGCAAGTCGCGGCGGGCTACGGCCTGGAAGACTACCTCGTTCACAGCTACGGCCTACGCTACCTGGACGAAGAGACGGGCGAACACCAGTACGACGAGATCATCGCAATGGGCAGCCGCTACCCCAGCGAACAACCCGTCGAGGTGCTGCTCAGCGCCGCGCATGAGGGGCAGAAAGAAATCGAGTTCGTGATTGGCGAGATCGACACCGATTCCGTCGCTATGATCGAGGTGCAGTACGAGAACGGCCAGGCGGTGTTCGTCGCACAGGCCAACGAGGGTGGGCAGCAGATCGTGCCGCTCAACGAAGCCCGCGCGCTGGAGATGCTGGCGAAACTCGACCCCAGCGGCAAGCCGGGCGAAGATCGCCTCAAGGCGGAGTTCAGCATCGATGATCGGCGGCAGCTCCGGCTGAAGGTCACGGATTTGCATCATAACAAAGTGCTGCTCGACAATGTGGCGCTGGTTTCGCTGCGCTAATGCGAGGGGGATTGGGGAATGAACGCTAACATCACCGGGCGCGAACCGCGCCTTGCCAGCAAGTACAGCAAACCGGGACAGCGCCGCCTCTCGCTGCGCCACCTCGCCACCATGCTCAACGTCCTGCCACCGGAGGCCGTCTCGCTGGATGCGGCGGCGGTGATGCTGAAGAACGAAGAGTTCTACGTGCGCTACAACGCCGCCAAGATGCTCAGCCGCCGCGCCGACCGCGACGCCCGTCTGATCATGCAGGAGGCGCTCAAGACAGGTGAGCCGCGCACCCGCGCCACAGTCGCGCGCCACCTCTACGGCTTCTCCTGGTTCGCGGCTGAACCGCTGATCAAGCAGGCGCTGGCTGACAAGGATGCCCGCGTGCGCGAAGGCGCGATCTACGCGCTCTGCGACCTGCGCGAGATCAACGCTTATCAGATGCTCGTCGATGTGCTCAAGCACGAGGAAGACAGCGTGCGCGAGGCGGCGGCCTGGGGGCTGCGCGACTGCCAGGACTCGGCGGCGGTGCCCGTGCTCAAAGAAGTGTTGGGCGCGAAAGACCCGGATGTGCGCGTCAAGGCGTTGGAAGCGCTGGGCGCGAACGACACGCCGGAAGCCATGCCCGTCGTGCGTGAGGCCATGAACGATCCCGAACCGGATGTGAAATACGCCGCCGCGCTCAGCCTGCTGGAACTGGCGGGCGAGGCCTGGCTGGACGAGCTCTCCGGCGTGATCGGACGCACGCAGGGAGTCACACGCCAGCAGGTGCTGCGCGCCTTCTTCCACGCCACCAACTACCTGAAGATTGACGTCGCCAAGACCAAAGCCGCCGACCTGATGATCGACGCGCTGGAGGCCGCCCTGCTCGATGACCTGGCCGCCGTGCGCGAGGCGACGATCTGGCCGCTGGCCTGGATGCGCCACACCCGCACGCCCGGCATTCTGCGCCGCTCGTACCTGCTGGAACAGGACAGCGTGGTCAAGGCGCAGATGGTGCGCGTCGCCAACAGCCTGGCGGATGATGACAAAACCTCCGACAGCGCGAAGGTGGCCGAGGAAATCCTGCAGGATGCGCTCAAGAGCAAGGACGAGCGCGTCAGGAAGGCCGCCGACGACATCGTGCAGAACCGCGCGCGGGCACGGGCAGCGGCGGGGGTGTAGTAACCACTGGTGCGAGTTCAAAACTGAGGGGGATTTTCGTAAGGCCGGGATGTATCCCATCCATATAGACTCGCCCATAATCGTTCAGAACCTGGATTTCGCACCACTGGTTGCTATACTTTCGAGACATAGCAATCTGTTCTTCAAAAAGCGGCTCTGGGTTTCGTCTACTTAAACTGAGTCACGGGAATCAAAGTCACGCCTTCGGATATCGCTGCCCGAATTTGTGGCTGATCAATGCTAATGAGTGGGTAGTCGTAGTGCAACGCCAGCGCGATATAACCAGAGTCATACACCGCAAGCGTGTTGTTCAGGGCAATATCTAGCGCGCGATCAAGCAACGGTTTCATGGGAGCACGACGCAGCTTCAGGCTACGCAATACTTTGAGCAATTCGTCGGCTTCACCTCGCGGCATACTGTTGAAACGCACCTGTTTCCAGATAACATTTGTACATTCCAACAGACAAAACTCAGGTACTATCAGTCGGTCAGTTGCCGCAATCTGGTTAAAGAAAGCCTGCACGTTGGGGGTGTACGGCCCGTTGATGAGATACTCAATCACAACACTGGCATCAATGATGTAGTGTGCCATCAGCGTTCCCGGTCTTCGCGCAGCAATTGTAGTGACGACCTCGCGCCAGGCGGTGGTGTCCAACGGTGCTGCTCGACCGCAGCACGGATCTCATCCCAGGTAAGATTGTCATCGTCATCAGATTCGTCAGGGCTCTCAAACACGCCCAGCAGCCGTGTGAGCCGCTCGTCCAGCGTTGCTTCCACGAACCTCTTCAAGTCCTCCAAGGTCATGTTCGCAATAGTTGCCATCAGGCATCCTCCTCACTCACGTTGATGACGCCTACAATTACGCTTGATTATACGTGATTGTAGTTCTCGCTGCCCGCGTGTTCTTACGTCGTTCCCACATCGGCGCTGCTGAACACCACGCGGAACTCCGGACTATAGATCACCACCCCCTGATAGCGTGTGAAATCCACTTCGCTGGGCACGCTGTAATTCTGATTCCCTACATTGCCTTTTAGCGGGCCGAGGTCAACATAATCTGTGCCGACTTCTTCCGGCGTGCGCGGCTCCGGGCGCGTGGTCAGGATGACGCGCAGGGTCGGCCCATTGGTCACGCGGAAATCTTCCAGGCGCAGAATCTGGCTGTTATCTGGCAGGCGGTAGATAATCGCGCTGCCCTCCCCCTTGTGCAGCAGGTCAACCTCGGTGAATCTGCCGCTGGTGATAATTACCGGGTCGGTCATGTTGGGCATCCCCTGCTCAGCCGTCGACACGATCACATCGCCGCTCAACGCGCTGCGCGCCATCTCCAACGCCATCGGTTCACTGGTCACGCGCATCTCCTGATAGGCGCGCTGCATCTCGGCGGGCAGCGTGCCGAACGCAACCTGCTGTTCGGCGCTCAGGCCGGGGAAGACTTCCTCGACCACCTGATTATTGAACAGCGGCTGCCAGTAAGGGAACGTGAACGTGGCCGCCACCAGCACCATACCCAGCAGGATGATCAGTATCCGCAGACGATTATTCATGCCCATGCTCCCAAAGAACAATCCGCTGTCATCGACAACTCATCCACCCTTGTTATAATCCATCATCTATCAATTGGACACGAGTTTACTGGCAACCGGATACAAGGAGCAACTGCATGTCGAATCGTTCTGGCATGGCCATTGGCAAGACGGAGTTCGCTGTCGTAGGGCCGATGTTGCAGGTAGGTGATGCGGCCCCTGACTTCAGCCTGACCGCCAATGACTGGTCGATGAAGACGCTGGCCGACTACGCGGGCAAGGTCAAAATTCTGAGCATCGTCCCCTCGCTGGATACGCGCGTCTGCTCCGCGCAAACCCGGCGCTTCAACGAAGAAGCCTCTGCTTTTGGTGATGAGGTGGTCGTGCTGACCATCAGCGCCGACCTGCCCTACGCACAGCGGCGCTGGTGCGGCGCGGAAGGTATCGAACGGGTGGTCACGCTCTCCGACCATAAGACGATGGGCTTCTCGACGGCCTACGGTGTGCACGTCAGCGACCTGCGCATTTGCCAGCGCGCCTGTTTCGTCGTCGATCAGAATAACGTTGTACAACACGCCGAGTACATGCCGGAAATCGGCAATGAGATCAATTTCATCGCTGCGCTGGCTGCCGCGCAGAAGCTCGTGTAGCCATGAAAACGATCCTGGAGAATAGCAAGTTCCTGATGCTCGGCCTCGTCCTGGCGTCACTCGTCGCGACGTTAGCTGCCTTCGTCTGGGCAGTCTACGAGACCGCGCAGACGATCATCAATCTGGTGACAAACTACAAGAGCGCATCCTCAACGATTGGCTCGTTCGTACAGCTCATGGACATCTTCCTGCTGGTCGCCGTGCTGTATATTCTGACAGTCACGATCTACGAGCTGTTCATAGGCGACCTTGATCTGCCAAAGTGGCTCATCATTCACAACTTTGACCAGTTAAAGACCATTCTGCTCAACATGGTCGTGCTGATCCTGGCCGTTTCATTCCTCAAGTTCTTCCAGGAACGCAATGACCCCTCTTCGACGCTTTTGTATGGTTTAGCCGTCGCGGTCGTTGCGTTTGCGCTCATTCGCTATCGCGAGCATGGGCACGCTGACCATGCCAATGATGACCAGAAAGGACACTGATTATGACTGACATCCGCGTGCAGCGGCTGGCGAACGTGCTGGTGGATTATGCCTGCGGCGTGAAGCCGGGTATGTGGGTCGGCATCCTGGGCGATGTCGTCACGCTGCCCGCCTTGCGCGAGGTCTACAAGGAAGTGCTGCGCTACGGCGGCAACCCCACGCTGTTCATCAGCGACGAGTTCATGGATCGCCACTTCCTGCGCGAAGCCAACGATGACCAACTGAACTGGGTCGATCCCAGCATGACGCTGTACTACGAAAAGGCCGACATCTACATCCGCGTCGGCAGCAGCACCAATACACGCGCCATGACCAACATCGACGCCAAACGCGTGCAGCAGCGCAACGCCGCCCGCCGCCACTGGCTGGATACGCGCCTGAACCGCACCGCGCGCCTGGAATTCGAGTGGGTCGGAACATGGTATCCCACCGAGTCCAGCGCGCAGGAAGCCAACATGAGCCTGGAAGAATACGAGGAGTTCGTATACGGCTCGATGTTCCTCAATCACGATGACCCGGCGGGCAAGTGGCGCGAGCTTTCGGCCATGCAGCAGAAGAAGGTTGATTGGCTGAAGGGCAAGCAGCATGTCAAGCTGGTCGGCCCGAATGCCGAACTGGAACTTTCGATTGCCGAGCGCACCTTCGTCAACAGCGACGGCCACAAAAACATGCCCAGCGGCGAAATCTTCACTGGCCCCGTCGAAGAATCGGTCAACGGTTGGGTGCGCTTCGACTACCCCAGCATCGTCGCCGGGCGTGCCGTCTCCGGCATCGAACTGCGCTTCGAGCAGGGCAAGGTGGTCTATGCCAAGGCCGAGAGCAACGACGATCTGCTGCAAGCGCAGTTGAACACCGACGCGGGCGCGCGCTACCTGGGCGAGTTCGCCATCGGCACGAACTTTGGCATCAACCGCTTCACGGGCAACATCCTGTTCGACGAGAAGATCGGCGGCACAATTCACATGGCGATTGGCATGGGCTACCCGGAGACAGGCAGCAAGAACCGCAGCGCCGTGCATTGGGACATGATCTGCGACATGCGCAACGACAGCGCCATCTATGTCGATGACGAGTTGTTCTACCGCAACGGCGAATTTGTTGTCTGAGTCCAAAATCGCGATTCAGGCTATACTGCTTTCAATTGCCGCACTACTTCTTTAGGGGGAAATGACATGCGTTTATTCCTGGCCTATGCACATGGCGATTACGGGCAGCTCAAACATCTCGCCGATGTTCTGCACGAGCACGACCACGCCACCAGCATCGCCTTCAAGCTGATGCCCGGCGCGGATTGGAAGCAGCTCCTGATACAGACGATTGAAGACTATGATGCGGTGATTTACGCCATCTCGCCGGAGTCGGTGGTCAACGAATGGTGCCGCTGGCAGGTGGGCGAGGGCGTCCGGCTGGGCAAGCCGATCTTCCCGGTGATCCTGCGCCCGACCAGCGGCATCCCTACCCGACTCGGTGAACATGAGGTACCGGACTTCAGCGAAGGACCAAGCGAGGCGTTCAGCGCGTCCCTGCTGGCCGTGCTGCGCGATGCCGACGACTTCCGCCTGCCCAGCACCGACATGCAAGCGCCACAAGACCCGCGCGGCGTGCCCGCCCAGGCGCACGAGGCCTATACCCCGCCCGGCCCCATCCGCTCGATGCCCACGCAGGACTGAGAAACAACATGAGGGGGTGATTGTGCCCCCTCTCAGTCGTGCGGTTGGTCTTTAGCTCCCCGCTTCATTGGCCGCATAGATTAGCGTTGAGACTGCGGTAGCAACCGCCCTGAGTGGATGTGCTTGCTCAGGCGGCATGGCTGTGTCCTTCTGCGGCTTCCTCCGGCGCAAAATAGATGTTTCCAACCACCTGCACCAGCAGCACACCCGCCACGATGGCCGCCAGCACCAACGGGGGCAGGTTCCCACCCACCAGACCGACCACCGCGATGATCAGCGCGCCGCCAACGCGCAGACCAAACTCCATCCAGGGATGCTCACGTTTTTCGTAGTCATAGATCGCGCGTTCAATGATGCCGATACTCAGCAGCCCAACAGCTACCGCGCCAAACAGCAGCAGTCGATAGGCATCCTTCACCAGTTCGCCTTCCGCCACCAACACCAGCTTGGCGAAGCCCACTCCGAACGCCGTCAGCGCGATGTGCAGCGGCAGATGCGTATACAGCCAGACCAGCGCGGATCTGCCAGCCCAGCGTATCTTGGACTCTGGGATATTTTCAAAGTACAGCCACCACAGGCTGATCGCTACGATGAACAGGCAGATGCCGGTGAGCCACGAGCTGAGCGGGCTGATTTGCCCTGCCAGTTCGCGCACGACTTTTAGAAACAATTCACCCAGTACGATGATGGTGAACAGGCCAAACCGTTCTGGCAGATGATGCGGGCTGGGCGGCAGCGACCTTTGCAATTCCTGTGAACGCGGCGAAAGCGGTGTATAGAAGTCGATAGCAATGCTCAGCAGCGCGACGAACAAACGCACAGGATGCGGCAGAAACGCGGCCAGCACCCACAGCCCCGCCGCGATGCCAAACCCGGTCATGTAGCGCCGCACCAGTGGACGAGCGCGCGGCAGCGACCGATAGACGCGGTAGTACATCAGCACCAGAATCAGGCGGACTACCGCATAGGAGAGCGCGAAGCCGACGAACGTATCGGTCAGCCCTTTATAGACATTGATGGCGAGCGAGGAAATGGCAAAAATCTGGATGAAGACCAGCAAACGGTGCAGAACATCATCCGAGTCGAAGCGGTTGGCATAGAATGTCGTCCCCACCCACGACCACCAGATCGGGATGAAGAGGGCGATGAAATTCAGGATGCCGGACGGCGTTACATCGTCTGTGAGGATGTAACCCAGTTCGATCACCGCCGCGACATAGACCAGATCGAAAAAGAGTTCGAGCCAGGTGGCCTTGCGGATTTCTTCGGCGTCCCCTGTGTGAAAGAGTGGTGGAATGATTAAGGGGCGTTTCATGCGCGTTTCCTCGTCGAAAAGATACGATGGAGACGATCATAACAAAAAAGGCAACGGCATGACTATCCGGCGTGCTGATTCCTCTATCGGGAACACCTGGCTCCCGGTGTCCCCGATGTCTGCACAGCTAAACCTTATCGGCCTTCAATTCAGCAGGTTGCCCTCCACCTGACGGTCAATCAGCGTGCCGCGCAGTTCGCTGATCTGGTCACGCAGCGCGGCGGCCTTCTCGAACTCCAACTGCTGGGCAGCGGCGCGCATCTCCTTCTCCAGCTCCTTGATCATGCGGTTGAGTTCTTCCTTGTTCAGACTGCTGATGTCCACCTCGGTGCCAGCTTGCGCCTCTTCCGACGCCATCGAGCGCACGCGGTCGGTCAGGTCGCGCACCTGCTTGATGATCGACCGGGGCGTGATGCCGCGTTCGGTGTTATAAGTTTCCTGAATCGCCCGGCGACGGTTGGTTTCGTCAATCGCGCGCTTCATCGAGTCGGTCATGACGTTGGCGTACATGATCACCTTGCCATCGACATGCCGCGCCGCGCGCCCGATGATCTGGATGAGCGCCTGCTCGGAGCGCAGGAAACCTTCCTTATCCGCGTCCAGGATGGCGACCAGCGAAACTTCCGGCAGGTCGATGCCTTCGCGCAGCAGGTTGATGCCCACCAGCACATCGTAGACGCCCAGGCGAAGATCGCGCAGAATCTCGATGCGCTCGATGGTCTCGATCTCGGCGTGGAGGTGATGCGCCTTGATGCCCAGTTCGTTGATGTAACCCGCCAGTTCCTCGGCCATGCGCTGCGTCAGCGTCGTCACCAGCACGCGCTGGCCGTTCTTGACGCGCAGCGCCACCTCTTGCAGCAGGTCGTCAATCTGTCCCTCAATCGGTCGCACCTGCACTTCGGGGTCGAGGATGCCCGTCGGGCGGATGACCTGCTGGACGGTCTGCTCGCTGATCTCGCGCTCATACGGCCCAGGCGTCGCGGACGTATATACGACCTGGTTGACGCGCTGCTGGAACTCCTCGAAGCTCAACGGGCGGTTGTCGAGCGCGCTCGGCAGACGGAAGCCATACTCGATCAGCGTGCTTTTGCGCTGACGGTCGCCATTGAACATGCCGCGCACCTGCGGGATGGTCATGTGGCTCTCGTCGATGATCATCAGGTAGTCGCTGGGGAAGTAGTCGATCAGCGTCGAGGGCGGGCTGCCCGCTGGCCGCTGGTCGAGGTGGCGCGAATAGTTCTCGATGCCGGAGCAGTAACCCACCTCGCGGATCATCTCCAGGTCATAGCGCGTGCGCTGCTCGATGCGCTGCGCCTCCACCAGCTTGCCCTCGCGCCTGAAGTCCATGACCGTCTGGTCGAGTTCGATTTCGATGTCGTGCAGCGCCTGCCGCACCTTATCGTCGTCGGCCACGAACTGCTTGGCCGGGAAGATCTTGATCTCCTTATGTTCGTCGAGCATTTCACCCGTCAGCGTATCGAACTCGGCAATGCGCTCCACCTCGTCGCCGAACAGGTAGATGCGGTAGGCCGTCTCTGCATACGCCGGCATGACCTCCAGCGTGTCGCCGCGCGCGCGGAAGGTGCCCCGGCGCAGTTCCATGTCGTTGCGGGTGTACTGGATTTGCACCAGCTTCCGCAGAATGGTATCGCGCCGGATGCTCGTGCCCACCTGGAGTTCGAGAATTGAGCGTCCCCAGGCCTGCGGACTGCCGATGCCGTAGATGCACGACACCGACGCCACGATCAGCACGTCGCGCCGCGAGAACAGCGCTGCCGTCGCTGCCAGCCGCAGCCGGTCGATCTGCTCGTTGATCTCGGTCTCTTTCTCGATGTGCAGGTCAAGGCGCGGCACATAGGCTTCGGGCTGGTAGTAGTCGTAGTAGCTGACGAAGTATTCGACAGAGTTCTTGGGGAAAAATTCCTTGAACTCGGCGTAAAGCTGCGCGGCCAGCGTCTTGTTATGCGCCAGCACCAGTGTGGGCTTCTGGGTTCGTTCAACAATCTGTGCAACCGCAAATGTGTTGTGGACGAACAATCCACCATGCCCTGCCAAGAAGTTCTCGACGCCAGGCACACAGAAATCATATACATGGGGATGACTGTATGCTGTCTCTTCCAATGAGGTTATACGTGTCCAGCGAAGTTGGCACAGGCGGTTCAGACCTTCCCAAACCTCCAGCCATTCCCCTTTTGCTTTGCCCTGTTGCTGTGCTTCTTCCAAAAGCCCCTTGAGAATGTTCTTAAGGCTCGTGCGCTGCGGCGCTCGCTGTCCCGTTTCGATAAGCTGGATTGCAGCCCGCGACAAGCCAGAGAGTGCGCCAACTTGCCGCGCAAACAAGTTTAGTTGGGTTCGCAGCCAGCGTAGTTGTGTCCCGTCGATGGGCACAATGTCAACATTGGAATTCTCAGGGAGATCGAGCTGTCGGAGTAAGGCTTGACATTTGTGGGCAACTGAAAAGCCAATGTTTTCAGAGAAGCGCTTTAGATTCGACTGACCGGAGATGGTGACATAGAAATACCAATCGCCCTGATGATCGGTGTTGGTGGCGCGTTTCCAACGGCGGCTAATGCGTGCCCAGATACCAAACCGCAGCAGCGCATACGCCAGATCAGACGCCAGTTGCCAACTCGCTGTCGTAGCAATAATGTCACTGGCTTTGCCGACAGTTCCGTCCCCATCAAAATATGCGCGCAGCATCTGGCCGAGATCATAATCGCTAAGCTGCGGCCAGAACTGCGGCAGATGTTTGTCACGAGCTTTGTTACCGCAGAGTTTGCTCAGCAGGTGAGACAGCGCAGTCGATGAAACCTGGTAATCTGAAGATTGGCGAACCCCATACGCCAACCCTAGCCTATTGAGTGTCTGCTCAATGTCGCTGCGAATGCCTTCATTACGGTTGGCAAGGATGATGTAGCCTCTCTGATGATTACCTTCAGCTATGTAGTAGCCAATAAATCGAAGCAAATCGGGTGTCAATGCCATTTCTGCTGCCAGGCGATTGTTAATGCCCACCGCCCCAACCGTCGAAAGTGAGCCATCCCAGGCCCCAGCAAAAGAATCTGTTCGATCTAGCAGCTTTCTAAACGTATTGACTTGAATTCCACGGCCGTTGCGTCCTTGCCGAATACTTGTGATCTTTCTGTACGGGGATATACCACTTTCTGCCAGTACAGCTTCAACTTTGTCTGTACCGTGTTCATTCATGTAGGCCACGAGTGTCTGTTGAGCGTCCACGAACAAGCGCTTGCCATCCAGAATCCCCAGTGTGTCAATGAATTCGGCATTCCCGGATGCCAGCAAAGTCTCCGGTAGCGGGATGTAATCTCCTGGCTGGGCGTCCGTCGTTCGGGTAAGTTGCAGTTTACCCTCGCGCAATATCCAAAGATTGTGATCACCTGTCAGTGTTACAGTACGTCCGCACTTTGTCTGCAAACGATACATGTGTTCTGGGGTTTCATGACGAATGAACGACCTGACCGGGTAAAGTGCAACCGTGCCCGTACTGGGGTCGAAAGCCTGAGTGAAGTATCGAGTTTCGCCCTGTTCAATTTCCAGGATTGTTGTGTCATCCTGGTATTGAAGTTCAGTGCAGTGCCGGTTGATTAATGTGTCAATTAATTCGCCAATCGGGAGTACTCGCCCAGATTTCACCCCATTGGTTTCTTCAACTATGAATACAGGATCATCATAGCCTATGCTTTTGCCGGTACCCGTCGCGCCCAGCAGTGTCTGGTGTCGCAGACCCTTTTCCAGTCCTTCGACCAACCCCTTGATCGCGGTCGGTTGATCGCCCGTCGGTTGAAACTCGGAGTGCAGTTGGAAGGGGGGCATGTGTTACTCGCTCTCGAACTTTAGTTCGGATTGGAGTGGTGATTATAGCGAAAACCAGCCGTAATGACCAGATCGTGATGACCAAGCAGCACGAGAATCAGACTGCCGAATGGCCGCCGTAAAATGTTGGGATGATCACCGGATAGAACCCGTATGAATTTCCTGTAAAAGCAACGGACAGCTCAGCTCAGGCGATCAGCGATGGGTCGATGCGGACGAACACCGAGTCACCTGCAGCAGTGACCACCTGCCCGTCGCTCAACTCGCAGATCACGCGCGTCTTGCGCCCAACCTCGCCCTCGACCCACGCGCGCAGGTGCAGCGGGATGCCCATCGCTGTCGGCTTGAGGTACTTCACGCCCAGCATCCCGGTCACGGACATGATAACGGGTTTGCTGCCCGGCTCGCGGCCTTCCGCCTTGTAGCCAAAGGCCATCGCCGTCCAGTTAGAGTGGCAGTCGATCAGCGACGCGATCATGCCGCCATAGAGCGCGCCGCGCAGCCCGGAGCTGAACTTCGCGGGCGGGGTATACGTCGCCACGACAAACTGACCATCGTCTGACCAGTAGCTCTTGAGGTGCAGGCCGTCCGGGTTGGATGGACCGCAGCCGTAACACATGCCCTGCGGCCAACAGATGTCTTGCAATGCCATCGTCATGGGTGACTTCTACCTTTGTAGTCGTTAGCTATTAGCAATTAGCGTTTAGTCCAAATACTGCAAGACGGGTCGGCTGAGTGAACAAACACACTGCCTGGCGTATGGCAAATCCGCATCCTGCTAATGACTAACGATCAGTGACTAAAGACTATCCGCCTCACTGCTCCAGCCGCACCAGGTCTTCCCAGGTTTCGCGCCGCCGGGCAATTGTCCACTGCTCGCCGTTCTCCAGTACGATCACCTCCGGCGGGCGCACGCGCTGGTTGTAATTGCTTGCCATCACCATGCCATACGCCCCCGTCGTCAGCACGGCCAGCAGCTCGCCGGGCGCGGTTGCGGGCAGGCGTATATCATGCCCCAGCACATCGGTCGTCTCGCACACCGGGCCGACGATTTCGTAGGGCAGTTCGCCGCCAGACTGCTGCGTCACCGGGATGATCTGGTGTCTGGCCTGATACAGCGCCGGGCGGATCAGTTCTGACATGCTGGCATCGGTGATCAGGAAGCGCTTGCCCGCCTGTTCCTTGACGTAAATCACAGACGCCACCAGGATGCCCGCGTCCGCGATCACCGAACGCCCCGGTTCCAGGATGACGCTGTAACCGCGCAGCAGTGGAGTGAGTGCCGCCGCGAAATCTTCCCATGCGGGAATGCTTTCGCCGTCATGATAAGCAACCGGGAGGCCGCCGCCGATGTTCACCGTGCGGATGCGCTCGTAAGGGGCAATCAGGTCGAGCGCCTTCTGCACGGCCTGCTGTGTCGCCGCCGTGTTGTGCAGTTGGCTGCCGATATGGACGTGAATGCCCTCGATGCTGACACCTTTCAACTGCCCCTGGCGCGCCAGGATACTGCGAATCGTCTCGACAGGCAGGCCGAACTTCGCGCCGCCATGCCCGGTTGCGATATAGGGATGCGTGTCCGCGCCGATGTCCGGGTTCAGCCGCAGCGCGATACGCACAGGCGGGAAGTTGAGCGACTGCGCCATCTCATTGATGAAGACCAGTTCGCCCTCATTCTCCACGTTGATCCAACCGACGTTGTGTTCGAGCGCGTAGCCGATCTCGTTGGGCGTCTTGCCCACGCCCGCGAACACGATGTCGTTTGGTTCGGCTCCAGCCAGCAGCGCGCGATGAATCTCGCCAGCGCTGACAGCGTCAATGCCCGCGCGCGCGTTGACCAGCGCAGTCAGGATGGTGATGTTGGCGTTGGCCTTGGCGCTGTAATGAATGTGTGGGTTCAGGCTGGCGAATGCCCGGCGGATGCGCGCGAGGTTTGCCAGCACACGCCGCAGGCTGTAGATATACACGGGCGTGCCAACGTGCGCGACGATCTGCCGGATAGGTACGTCGTCGCAGTGCAGGCTGCCCGCGCGGTAATGAATGGACTCGGATAGGGTCATATTTTCACTTATGCAGATTGCCACCTAAAGACGGGAATGTGTATTGTAGGGATGTGCAACAGCACGTCCGCCTTTAATCCGCCTCGGACACGCCGTTGGGCGTCCCTACAAATATCACCGAATGAATTTACCCCAGTTTGGATAGGTTTTGCTTTGCTCAAGAACCTCACCCCTCAATCCCCTCTCCACCGGGTGGAGAGGGGCGGCTAAGCGAAGCGCAGCAGGGTGAGGTAAAAGACACAAAGCTACCCAAAACTCAGGTTAATCTGGAAATCTTCAACAGGACAATTGACACGCGTCACACTTTCACGTTGATCAGTTCGTACACGGGAGACGGCTTGCTGATGCCCTTCAGTTCCAGTGGCTCCAGTTCGGTGACATCGGCCAGCCCTTCGATCATCTCGAATGTTGTCTGGCTGATCAGTGTCTGATTGCCCTTTGCAGCGCTGCACAAGCGCGACCCCAGGTTGACGATGCGCCCCAGCGCCGTGAATTCGCTGCGGATGCGGTGGCCAATCTCGCCCGCGATGGCCTCGCCAGAACTGACGCCGATGCCCATGAACGGCAGTTCGCGCCCCTGCTCCGCCAGCTTTAGGCGCAGTTCCTGGTGAATAGTCTGCATCTTCAGCGCCGCAGCCGCGCCGCGATAGGCGTGGTCGTCCATGTGCACGGGCGTGCCAAACAGCCCAATCACCTCGTCCCCGACGAACTTATCGAGCGTGCCGCCATATTGCAGGATCACATCGGTCATCTTGCCCAAATAGGTGTTCAGCGTTGCCACCAGTTCTTCCGGCTCGGTGCGCTCTGCCCACTCGGTCGAACCGCGCAAATCCGCGAACAGCACCGTGATCACCACGCGCTCGCCAGCCAGGATGTTGCTGTTGGCCTTCTGCATCAGCAGATCAACCACCTTCGGGTCCACCGAACGGCTGAGGATGGCGCGCATCCGCCGGCTTTCCAGCCGCTCGAAGATGGCCGTATCGACCTGGCTGGTGATCGCCGCCAGCATCCGGCGGTCTTCCGCGTCGAAGCCGCGCGAGCGTGTGCTGTTGGTCACGCCGAAGACGCCAATGATGCGTTCGTTGAGGATCAGCGGAATGGCGACGATAGAGCGGATCGGGCCTTCCGTCTGGTTGCTGTAGACCACCTCGCCTTTGCCTAAGGCCTCGCGCGAGAAACGCTGTACGATTTCCATATATTCCGGGCGCGACATCTGGCGGTCGGTCGTGAAGGCGCGCATCTCCAGTTCCTGCTCCTGGCCCTGATTGTAAAGCATGATGAAGCCCATCTCGCTCGACACGACTTCGCACAATTCGGTCAGCACGGCCTGGAGCATGGCATCGAAGTCTTTTTCGCGGTCACGGATGCGGTCGATCTTATAAATGACTTCCAGTTCTTTCTTGCGCTGGGCAAGCTGCTGTGTAATGCGCGAGAACACCACTGCCGAGTCCATCTGGCTCATCATCGCGTGCAGCAGGCGGTGATCGCTGATGCTGAAATGCTGCTGTCGCCCGATGACCGCCGCGCCCAGGCGTGCCCCGCCGACAATGAACGGCGCGGCCAGCAGCACCAGCCCGTTGATGCCTTCCGGCGTGGAAATCACCTGCGGAATCGTGAGCTGGCGCGCTTTTTCGCGAATATTGTCCAGCACGGCGGGCGAGAGATCGTACTTATCAATGATGCCGCGGATCATCATCTCGCCGCTGTCTGCCTGGGTCAGCAGCAGCAGGCAGAAATCCGCATGAAAGTTTTGCAGGATTATCGCGGTGAAGCCGCTGATCAGGTCGGACTCATTCGAGGTGCGGTCGCGCAGGCGATCAATCTCGTAGATCGCTTCCAGTTCGCGGTTGCGCTGGATCAGCTTCCAGGTCATACGCGCCTGTACCACCGCCGAGTCCAACTGCCCCTCGATCAGTTGCAGCAGCGTCATGTCGTGGTTGTTGAAGGCCGAACTATTGCGGCCCACGACGAACGCGCCCATCGGGAAGTCGTGCATCACGATCTGCACGACCAGCGTATGCGTCCATGGCCCGGTGATGACCGTGATGCCGCTTTCGTTCAGCCCGCGATGGCACAGGTCAATCGCCAGCGTCTCCGGCATCCCGGTGCTGACGACCAGTTCCACGTCGTCGCTGGTTTCCGCCACCAGCATGATGGCGCAGGCGTCGGCCTGGAAGCTGTCCTTGATCAGCCGGGCGATGCTCTCGAACATCTCGCGCGGGTCTTCGTCGTCCACGAGCATGTCACGAATCTGGTCAATCTTCAGCACTGTTTGCAGTTCACGGGTCTTTTGTGCCAGTGCGTCGTGCGCGTCGAGAGACATCGGTTCACCCTGTATCGTATAGTTAGTGATATGCTATAGTCGAGTCGTCTTGTTCGACTTGATTCAGCGCGTTATGCTCTCGTAGTATAGCAAAGAACCTGCATACAGGCTTGAAGGATAGGTAGAACCATTTGGCTACTGAACACGTCGAGACCAAACTCGCGACGGATTACGAAGCGCTGCGCCGCCGCGAATACGAACTGATCACGCAGATGCTGGATGTGCTGCCGCAGGTGGATAACCTGGGCGACGAACGCTTGGGGCAGATGCGTGACGCGCTCTTCCACGCTGACCACCCTTTCCTGATCGTCCTCGTCGGCCCGTTCAGCTCCGGCAAATCCAGCATCATCAACGCCCTGTTGGGCGAACCTGACCTGCTCTCCATCGGCCCCGTGCCGACCACCGACCGCATCAACATCCTGCGCTGGGGCGACCAGGTGCAGCGCATGAGCACGGGCGCGGAAGTCGAGACCGTCTTCTACCCGCATCCGCTGCTGGAAAAAGTCAGCCTCGTCGATACACCCGGCCTGGAGTCGGTCTTTCAGAAGCACGAGGGCATCACGCGCCGCTTTTTGCACCGCGCCGATGTGGTGCTGATGGTCATGCTGGCGACGCAGGCGATGACTGCCCGCAACCTGGAATACCTGCAAACCCTGAAGGAATATGGCAAAAAGGTCATCCTGGTCATCAACCAGTTCGACCTGCTCACGGCGGAAGAGGGCGAAACAGTGCGCGAGTACGTGCTGGAGCAAAGCCAGTCCAAGCTCGGCTTTCGCCCGGATGTCTGGCTGGTCTCCGCGCGCCAGGGTCTGGCCGCCCGCCGCGATGGCGAACTGGACAAACTCGCCTGGAAAAACAGCGGCCTGAGCCGTATCGAAGAATATGTCGATGACCAGTTGAACGATGTCGCGCGGCTGCGACAGAAGCTTCAGACGCCGCTGCAAATCGCGCAGAACGTCAACCAATCAGCACTGACCGTCGTGCGGACGAACCAATCGGCGCTCGATCACTACCAGGGCATCAGCAGCAACCTGGAACAGCAGCTTGGCGCACAGAAACGCGACCAAGAGAAATCGATCCGCGAGATTAACAGCGAAATCAGCGACAAGTTCGGCGCGGCGGCCATGCGCGGCAGCGAGGCGATACAGGACCTGTTCCGCTTCCAGAACGCCGTGCGCTCGATCTGGGGCGGCATCCTCGAACTGATCGGCCTTTCCGGGCTGCTGCGGCGCGGCAACAAGTCCTATACGCTGCTGGCCTTCGACCGCCGCAAAGCCTTCGATCCGATCAACGAACTGCCTGCCGTCGCGGACAAACTCGGCCCACGTCTGGAAGGCAAGGACATTCAGGATATTCACGATCTGGTCAATTACGCGCGCAAGGAAATCGACGCGCTGCCGCAGGGCATCAAGAGCAAGGTGATTGGCACAGTGCAGCCGCCGCTGCAATATGACCGCCGCCAGCTTCAGGAGGTACGCCCCGCGCTGGAAACGTTGGAAGACGAGGCGCGCAAGGTCGAAACCGGGCGGCTGGAACAGACGCTGCGCAACGCCATGCTCTACCTGGCGACCTTCGAGGTGCTGCTGGTGATCTTCGGCATCGTCATGCTGGCGGGCGGCGTCAACCTGCTGCCCCCTGACCAGCGGCAGGCATCGTGGCTGCTGCTGATCTTCCTGATCGGCCTGGGCGTGCTGGGGCTGCTCTACATGCCGCTGCGAGGACGTTTCCTGGAGACCGCCTACACCAACCGGATGCTCAAGCTGCAAGGGCGTTATATCGAGACGCTCACCGGCGCGGCGGACAAGCAGGTTGAATACGCCATGCGCCTGCGCCGCGACGCCATTCAACCCCTGACGCGCCTGATCGAAGCGCAGACACAGATACAAAGTGAGCAGTTGAAGAAGCTGCAATCGATTGAACAGGAGATGGTCAGCATCGAATCGGCGCTGACGTCGCTTGGCAAGAAGCGCTTACCCGGACTGCGAGGTTAAACGTGCTGAATACGTTAGATGGTACGCTGGCCGCCCTGCGCGAATCCGAGATTCGCCTGCTGACGGATATTGGGACAACCCTGGCCGAGATGGGCGAGGCGGCACAATCCGACCGCCAACGACTGCTCGACGTGGCGCAGGACTTGCGCGATATGTTCTTCCTGGTCGTCGTCATTGGCGAATTCAACGCGGGCAAGTCCTCGTTCGTCAACGCGCTGCTGGGCGACACCCTGCTGCCGATGGGCATCACGCCCACCACCGAGGCCATCGAGCTGATCCGCTATGGCGAGATCAACCGCAAGCCGATCATCCGCGATGATGCCATCCGCGAATGGACGCACCCCAACACCGGCGCGCCGGGCGTCGCGCTCGTGGATACCCCCGGCACGGGTTCGGTCTTCCAGAAGCACGAACGCACCGCCAAGTCGTTCCTGCATCGCAGCGACCTGGTGATCTTCCTCGTCTCGGCCAAGCGCGCTTTTGCTGAAACCGAGCGTCTTTATCTGGAACTGGCGAAGAACTACGGCAAAAAGATCATCCTGGTCGTCAACCAGATCGATCTGCTTCAGCCGAAGGAACAGACTGAAGTGCGCCGCTTCATCGAACAGCAGGTGGAAGACCTGCTCGATATGCGCCCGCTGCTGTTCATGATTTCGGCCAAAGAGAGCCTGGCCGCCACCAAAGCGGGCACAACCCCCATCGGCGATCCCGGCGGCATCGAGGCGGTACGGACGCATCTCAAGGGCGTCTTCAACGAAGCTCCACCCGCCAAGCAGAAACTGCTGGCACAGCTCGACATGGGCGAGCGCGTGGTGAAGGATTACCAGAACGCCGTTCAGCGCAAGGCCGATCTGGTCAATACCGACACGACCAAGGTGCGCGAGGTACAGCGCGAACTCGAACAGCAGTCGCTCGGCCTGGAGGGTCAACTGCGCGCAGCCAGGGCGGAGGTCGACGCGGTGTTCGAGGGAATGCGCCAGCGTGGCATGAACTTCATCGATACCAACCTCTCGCTGCGCAAGATCGGGCGCGTGGCTTCCCGCGAGCAGCTTCAGGCAGAATTCAAGGATGTGGTGATCGGGCGGGCGCTGCGCGATATTGGCGAGGCGACCAACGGCTACATCAACGCGGTGGTCGATAACAGCCGCCTGTACTGGCGCGGTGTGATCGACCGTCTGAATCAACTGCGCGATTTGCTGGAACAGGAATTGAGCGGGCTGGACGCGGGCATCTATGCCGAGCAGCGCGAAGCCTTGCAGCAGGCCATCCAGATTGCCGAGACGGAATTGAAGACGCTCTCGACCGGCAAGCTCGTCGCGGAGATGCAGGAGACCTTCGAGACCAACGGCGCGGGCTTCACCACCAGCGTGCTGGCGACGGTCGCCGGGTTGATCATGGTTGTGCTGGCGATTGCCCCGGCTGGCCCGCTGATCGTACCCGTATTCGTCATCGGTGCGCCCGTCCTGATCGGCGGCGGTTACTTCGCCTTCCGCTACTATCGCAAAGTGGTCAGCGAGACCAAGCGCGAACTACACCAGCGCATCGACCAGTTGGAGAAGTCCTACGATCAGGCGCTCAACGACCTGACGCAGAAAGAACGCAGTCGGCTGACTCAGTACGGCAAGCAGGTGATTACGCCGATCTTCAGCCGCCTGGAAGTGCTGGCACAGCGTTACGCCGCGCAGCAGGCCGCCCTGCGCGCGCATCTGGTGCAGTTAGCAACCCTGCGCGAGGGCATCGAGAAAGCGCATTGATCGCAGGGTAGCGCGGGAATTGCCCGTGCTGGACTGTATCACAACATGATTTCACTAAAGAGCGCGCGGCTGTGGTGCGCTCTTTTTGTCTCACTATCGGAGGTGACCTATGTCCCTGATGGAACAGGCGCAGGTACTGGTACAGATTCTGCTTGCTGCGTTCCTGAGTATGATCATCGGCCTCGACCGCGAAAACCGTAACCAACCCGCGGGTCTGCGCACACATATGCTGGTCGGCCTCGGATCGTGTTTGTTCACGGTGCTGTCGATCTACGCTTTTGCCGCGAGTGACCCGGCGCGCGTGGCGGCGCAGGTCGTCGTCGGCATCGGTTTCCTCGGCGCGGGCACGATCATGCAGCACAATGGCGAGCCACATCACCTGACGACGGCCGCGAGCATTTGGGCGACGGCGGCGATTGGCATGGCTGTGGGCACGGGCGCATGGTTCCTCGCCGTTGGCACCACGCTGATCATCTGGATCGTGTTGGCAGTCGTGCGGCGCTGGACAAAAGCGGCGGGGTGAGGGCAATAGACGAGTGCTCCGAATGCCTCGGCGGGGAAGGCTCTACTGCCATGCCCTACCCAATTACCGCTGTATCCTCCGCGCCTCTACAGTGAAAGCTCTGTATGCGCGGATTCATAGCTGATGCACCTGCCGCAGCTTGTGAATCAGCGGGGCGATGTCCGGCTCGGTCGGGCTGCCGCGCGGCGTGCCCAGTGGGTCGCTCACCGTCTCGTCACCCAGCAGCGCGTGCGCGATGTTGACCAGTCCGTGACTGAGCGCATCCAGGTTGTAGCCGCCCTCCATCGCGAAGACGATCTTCCCCCCGCAAAATTGGTGTGCCATCCTGATCAACTCGCGGCTAAGATGGGCATACCCGGATAACGTCAGGTGCATCCCGGCGATGGGATCAGCCCAGTGCGCGTCGAAGCCCGCCGAGACGATGATCAACTGCGGCTGAAAACGCTCCGCCGCGGGCCACAGCACGCTCTCGAACACGCTGGCATAGTTCTTGTCGCCGTGCCGGGGTGCGAGCGGTACATTGAGCGTGTGACCAGCGCCCTTGCCACGGCCTGTGTCCGTCAATGCGCCTGTGCCGGGGTAGAAAGGATACTGATGCAGCGAGATGAACAACACGCTGGGGTCGTCGTAGAACATGGCCTCGGTGCCATTGCCGTGATGCACGTCGTAGTCGACGATCATCACGCGCTCAAGGCCGTAGGTCTTCTGGGCGTAACGCGTCGCAATCGGCACATTACCCAACAGGCAGAAACCCATCGCGTGCCCCGGCATGGCATGATGCCCCGGCGGACGCACCGCTGCCAGACCGTTCGTCGCCCGCCCGCTCAGCACCGCGTCCACCGCAGCCACGACCCCACCCGCCGAGAGCCGCGCGACCGCGTAGGCCGTCGGCCCGGCGTAGGTATCGGCGTCGAGATGCACATTCTGCTGCGCGGTGGCATCCACCCAGCGCATGAGTTCCAGGTGTTTCGGCGTGTGTACCGAAAGAATCCACTCTTCATCGACGGGCTGCGCTTCAATGGCCTGCATCCGGCTCGGCAGTCCGGCGGCCTGCATCTGCGCCCAGACCGCGCGGATGCGCCCGGCGTGTTCGGGATGCCCGGCCAGATGATGTTCAACGTAACGGGGGTGCGTGACATACACAGTCGTCATGAGGTCATCCTGCTGCTGTTCGGATAAGGACGCGAGAATGGTGCTGTGCTGCTGCGTCTGTTTGTGCGCCTGTATACGATCGATTCGGAAGGAATGATTGTGACCCCAAATGAGACTTCCGGCAAGACCCTACCGTAAACCCAAAAAGGTTCTATAATTTCACAAGATGATGAACCTCTATGATCAATGCCGATTTACCCTCGTTTGGTCCCACATCGGAACAACTGCTTGACGCTGTCCAGAAACCGGGTGATTAAGGAGCATGTTGTAATCTATGCAGTATGAACGTCTGGTTCAGTGGGCGCGCGAGGTCTTTGAAGAGCGCTGGCCGGGTCGCAAATCCGTTACTATCTGGGCATCATCCGAATGCAGCAACATGATCGCCCAGAATCAGGTGCGCGCCGGGCGCAAGCTGCGTGGCAAAGCGCGCTACGACGGCCTGCAGCCCCTCGACAGTCCGGTCGTGGTGCCGATCAGCGATTACGGCTCGCGCGGCAAAAAGATGATGCTCACCGCCACGGCGGGCGCGTACCTCTTCAAGTTCTCGGTCGAAGACTCCGACCCGTTCGAGGTCGTGTATGCCAGCTCCTACTTTGACGATGATGTGCAGGATCTGACCGCCATCGCCATCGTCCCCGCCGACCGCCTGGAAACCTGGGCGGCCTTCGAGTTCGCCTGTGCCCGCGCCGTCCGTCCGCGCATCCGCCGCCGCCGCGATGTCTACATCATCGGAGGCACGGACGCTTTCTTCGACCCCACGGTCGATTGGGATGACGTGATCCTGCCGGACGACCTCAAGGATGATCTGGTCGAAGATATGGAAGCCTTCTTCACGAAAGGCGTGCAGATTTACCGCCAGCTCAAGCTCGCGCCGTTCCGCAAGCTGCTGCTGGCCGGCGTCCCCGGCACGGGCAAGACCATGCTCTGCGCGGCGATGGCGAAGAAGGCCATCAGTCACGGGCGCATCGTCGTCTACGTTTCCGGCTCAGACCGCGACGGCGCGTCGTTCGAAAAGATTCAGCGCGCTTTGCAGGCCGTGACCGCCGCGCGTTACCCCGTCCTGCTGATCGTCGAGGAGATCGACGCTTATCTTCAGGGCGACGACAAGGCGCGCGTCCTCAATGTGCTGGATGGCGTCGAGTCGCCCAACAACCCGGAGGGCGCGCTGCTGCTGGCGACCACCAATTACCCCGAAGTGATCGACGAGCGCATCGCCAAACGCCCTGGCCGCCTGGATCGCATCTTCGTCATCCCGACCATCCAGGACGACGCCCATGCCGAGAAGATGCTGCGTCATTATATGGCCGACCAGTGGCGCGACGAACACGTCACCGTCATCTCGCAGTTGATCAACCAGCCGGGCGCCTTCGTCCGCGAGGCCGCGCTGCACGCGCGAATGCTGGCCGCGCACGAACACCGCACCGAAGTCACGCTGGAATACCTGGAGCAGTCCATCGACAGCCTGCTGCGGCAGATCCATTCCGGCAGCGACTTCCTGCGCGAGCGCCGTCCCATCGGCCTGGTGCACGCCAGCGGCAAATCCAAGAAGGCGCAGCGCCACAATCCTTTCGGATTCCACGAGTGATCAACGGCGGCATCTGCCCGATCACAACGATTGTCATACGCTTGCCCGCCCTTGGTGTTACACTTTTCCAATCTCGTTCGCACGACCGTTAGTGTATCTAAACGATAGTCCTGCTGTGTAAGATTTATCAAACGATAGCCTCGCCGGAATTGACCTATGATCATGTCAAATGCTCATTGAGCAAGTAGGAGACATATCATGGTTACCCGTCGATTCATCACACTATCGATCTTTGCACTGGTCGTCGGCCTGTTCTTCGCCGCCCAGGCTCCGCAGGCCGTCCGCGCGGAATGCGGCGTTAACCATACCGTCGTCAGCGGTCAGAACCTGTTCCGTATCTCGCTGCGTTACGGCGTCACGGTTGAGGCGATTGCGCGCGCCAACAACATCGCCGATGTCCGCCGCATCTACGCGGGGCAGGTGCTGTTCATCCCCTGCGCCAGCGGCACGACAGGCGGCGCGACGACAACGACCACCACCACGACGACAACGACAACAACCACAACAACGGGCGGCGTAGGCGCAGTAGGCACGCCAACAGCAGCCGTTGACTGCGCGGGCTTCCGTGCCACCTCGCCGCTGGACGGCTTCAATGACGGCCCGACAACGTTCTACTGGGACGGCCCCAAGGGTGGCAGCAGCGTGATCATCTATCAGGTGATCGTGCTGGATGACAAGGGCACGCGCATCGTCTCGTTCGATACGGCCAGCGGCATCACACGCGTCACGGGCAACGTTGGCTTCGACGCCATCGGCGGGCGCAGCAAGTTCTCGTGGTTCGTGATCGCCATCGCGGACGGCGTGGAAGTCTGCCGCACCTCGACCTACCCCGTCCAGCGCGCCTGGAATCCGAACGCGGGTCTTTCGCCGTAACAGTGATCGCAGGCCGCTGAGAGTGGCCTGCTGCTGGCGGGCTGGCATCGCTCGCTTGAGGGATGTTTAGCCCGCTGCCAACTATCACGCGAGGCCAGGCCGTTAGAATTTCCATATCCGTTCATTCAGCTTGTTTGTATTATCCAACGAATGCCTTTGATCCCTTTGCTGCCCATAAGACAGAAGACTATGCTGTAGATTAGGAGAGCATATCGCTTTCTGGAAAAGAGCAGATCGCGGATGAAAGGAGAGTATGTTTTGAACGGTAGGTGGATCTCTCGTAGGTCATACCAGATGTTGCTCCTGCTGATTCTGGCCGCACTACTGATGGTTGTGCCGCTCACAGCGAGTGCACAAGTATCCGTAGATGCAACTACCTCCGGTTTCGGTGCAGCATTTGGCTATGCCCAGACCATCGGCCCGCTGGCGTTCACGCAGGCAGGTTCGATTGGCAACGGCACGGCATCTGCAGAAGCGTTCACAGCCTTCACCGGGGCCTGGTCGTCAACCTGGACAAACGGCCCGGCGGCGGCATTTGCACAGTCTATCGGCACGCCTTTTGGCGCAGCCGCGTCTGTACAACTCTCGTCGTTCTTTGGCGGCTTTGCCCACGGGTTCGCAGGAGCTTTGCCGTAATCGCTCGTTGGTGAGGGTGAACCGCAGGGTTCGCCCTTACCGCATAGAGATGTGTAGCGTTCATGCCATGAAACACATGCTGCGCGTTATCTTCCTCCTGGTACTGCTGCTCGTTCCGTCGCTCACGCGAGCGCAGCAGAATTACCCTGGCGCGGCGTTGTTTGCCTACCAGTGCAGCGGGGCAGGCATCATTTTCACCTGGTATGGCACGCCAGTGATCGAAGTGACACTGGCGCAGTTAGCCACACCCCTCTCCGTGGCAGGCAGCATTCAGCAGAATCTGCCCGTTCGTGGCGGCGCGGATGTCAGCCTGTGGGCGCTCAAATCCAACGAATTGCAGATTCACGAGAATAAAGACCCGGACGGCACCAAGCTCGTGCTGAGTTCCAGCATCTGCGGCCCAATCCCGCTGCCCCTCGCTCCGGGGGCTGGTCAGCCGTTTTCGGGGCAGGCGCTGTCGTTCGTCCAGTTGAATGGCCCCGGACAGGCGCTGGCCTTCGCCCAGGTGACAGCCTCAGGACAGGTACAGGCTTACGCAGAGATCAGTGGGTCAGGGCAGGCGTTGGCGCTGGCGGAAAGCAGCGGCGGCGCGACAGTGCCCGGCGGCAGCAGCGGGCAAGTTCATATTGTCAGGGCTGGTGAAAACCTGTTCCGCATCGCGCTCCGCTACCGGACAACCGTCAGCGTGCTGGTCGCGCTCAACAATCTCTCCAACCCGGCGCTGATTTATATAGGGCAGACGCTTTACCTGCCCTAGCCGGATGGCAGCAAGCCGAGCTGAGTCAGGAAGCTCAGGCTGTCATATAGCTCCCAGCTCTCCGCCACCAGCCCTTCCTGCTCGAACCGAAACAGGATCACGACAGGCAGTTCCAAAGACCTTCCCGTAGGCGCGATGGCGGACTGATTCGCATTTACAAAGCTGCTGCTGAATGTGCCCCGCATCGTGTACACAACTGCCGCCCAGTTCCCCTCCGAAAGCAGCAGGTCGATGCTTACGGTCAGGTCGGGCAGCGCCCCCTTCAGCCGCTGCCAATCGGCGGCCAGGCCAGGACGATCCAGTTTTCCAAAGGGATTATGCGATTGAAAGTCGCCTTTGAACTGGCTGTCCAGGATGCTGAAGTCGCCCGAATTGATGGCAGCGAAGTAATCCTCGACGATGGCCTTGTTCTGAATTTCGCGTCCCGTCATCACGAGATCGGGATAGTTCAGCACCGTTTCCGGCCTGCTGGCGGGTGTGGGAATGACCCCCATCTGACCGAGAAAGGTCAGGTTGTCGAATCCATTCCACTCCTCTGCGATCAGCCCATCATCGTTGAAGCGATAGATGGAATTGACGACAAACTGCACAGGCTGATTATTGGGAGTGACGGCTGCGCCCTCCTGCACGGCGAACGGCTGTGTAAACGTGCCAACCATATGGAACCGCGCGACAACGTAGCGATCCTCTTGCAGCAGTAAGTCGATGCTGGCAGTCAGATCGGGCACAGCCGCGCGCAGCGCCACGATTCCTGCCTTGGCACCAGTGATGTCAGTTGAGCCTGGATGCCGGATGTAGTCCGCGGCCAGCACTGTGTCCAGTATATCCACAGTGCCATAACTGTAGGTCTGATCAATCAGAACCCGCACCACATCACGGTACGATGAAGAATCATCCTGTGCTGCCGCCACGTGGAAGGTCAAGGCGGCAAGAACCCCCGCGAGGATCAGTGAGCGTAAAAACGCCCGAACGCGCTGTCTACAGCACATCTGATAGCCCTTATTACATCTGCCTTTCAATCAGTTTATGCCGCACAGCGATTATCCGCAATTCGCCCGCGCACCCGTCAGCCAGTGATCGTTGGCGATATCTGGCAGGATGGCTCGTACACTGTAGCGTGATTAAACCCACACTTGTATTTGCTCCCCCTCCCCATTTCGCTGCGCTCATGCAGAGGCGCCAGGGGTGGGGTCATTTACGCCCGGCTGTATTAGGCCAACGACCGTCTCCGCCGCGCCTGCCGCCGCACGAACCCGAGCAGCGCGCCGATGAGCACTACAGCGAACCAGGCGAATAGCAACGGCAGGAACAGAACCAGCCCGCACACCGCCGCGTTGATCCCCTCCAGGCCAGAGATATCGAAGTTATAGCTCATCCGGTTTTGCAGGATTAAACCATCTGCCTCGCGCCGGAACGTCAGCTCATGATAGCGATAGCGATCATTGCCGAACGCGCCGCTGGCAATCGCCGCGAAGACCAACCGTTCCCCATTCGCGTCCGTCCCCTGAACGATGTAACCCGCCGGGATGACATACAGGTAGTACCACCAGTCATTAGGCGTTACCCACTGGGTCATGGCCTCGACGGGCTGCTGGCCTTCCAGTTCCATCCTGGGGTACGTCACCTGGATACTGCCATCCGGCTGTGGTTGCACGCCTGGCTGGAAGCACGCCTGGCCGCAGTCATCTGGGCTGCCGACAGGCTCGCTGGGATGCTTGTAACTCACGCCCAGAAACACATCGGCGTCGGCCAGCGCCTCAGCCAGTTCAGCAGTCAGCGCCGCGTCCAGCGTCCGCTCGATGCCCAGCGCTGGCGGGATCTGACTGAGGATCTGCGATGGTGGAAAACCCGGCGTGATCAGCCAGGGTCGCTCGGTGAGCGGGATGGCAGTGGCGCTGTAATCCTCATCAAAACGCGCCAGGACGATTGAATCGACCGTTTGTACCTGGGAAAACGTCGAGGACGGTACGGACAAATACCCCCAGTAGTTCAGCGAGAACACGCCGCCAATGAGCAGGCTGATGACGAGCAGCCACACAGGGATGAAGCGCCGCCGGAACAACACTGCCAGACCTGACAGCGTGTTGGCGCGCTGGTGCTCGCTGGCGATGCTCAGCAGCAGTCCGCCGAGTTCCCGCGCGCAGAAGTGCAGCGCCGCCGTGCGCCCGCTCCCGCGTGCCTGCCATGCCTGGGTGAACACATCCAGCATCTCTGCCCCAAAACGCTCGTAAAACGCGCGAGGATACAGCCGCAGCAGGCGGGCATACAGCCAGATGACGATCATTGCGCGCCCTCCAGGCGGCGGCGCGCCAACTCCGACAGCGACACAAGCCGCGCGGTTTCTTCATGCACGGCAGTCCGCCCGGATGGGGTCAGGCGGTAGGTCTTCCGTCCGCGCGGGGCATCGGGTTCTTCGACCTGCTCAATCCAGCCGTCGTCCAGCAGGCGCTTGAGGGCGGTATACAGCGTACCCGTGCTGAGGGTGACGCGCTCGTCGCTCAGTTGCGCTACCTGCTGCATGATGGCGTAGCCGTGCTGCGCGCCGGGCACAAGGCTGAGCAGGATGAAAAATGTGGATTCGGTCAGCGGTGACATGCATCCTCCATATGTCGATTGGCGACATGTCGTTACTCGACATAATACAAGGGTGCGCCTGCAAAGTCAAGCACTACCCTGTTGCGCCGGGCAGTGCTGTTGCAGAGCCGCCATATCATTCATCCTGTTCACCCGTTCCCCTCTCCATGAGCGCAAAGCAATCGGGAGAGCCAGGGTATTCAGGGGTAGTTTTTGCAGGTTGCAGCGCACATTCGGCATTCGCGGCAGCGGACACGGCAGTGCCGTGTCCCTACGAAGACGACGTATTGGGAGGCGGCACGAAAACCTACCCTTGAGAAGGAGCCAGGGGTGAGGTGCACCTGCCCGTCTTATGTCGCCGCTGTCGTCACACCCACGATGCCTTCTTCCGGCTCTTTGACGGGCTGCGCGTCGTGGTCGGGCAGGATGTCCTCTGCATTGCGGATGGCCGGGATGAAGTACGCCCCACCCGCCACCAGCACGGTCAGCACGCCCGTGATCACGATCACCAGCGCCATGCCCGCGCCCGGCCCAACGCCCATCAGCCCGCCGAATGTGCTCGTCAGGCTGCCGCCCTCGCGCATCGCGGGTTCAAACACACGGTCAGCCAGCGGGCCAGCGATCAGGATGCCCAGCGGCCCAACGATCTGCGCGATCATGCGGCGCGCCGCGAAGACGCGCCCCTGTAGGTCGGGCTGAATCTTCGACTGCCAGATCGACTGATTCGAAGCGTTGATATACACGTTGGCAAAGGCGGCCAGGAAGCCGAACACGACCCACAGCGGCATGTTCTGCGTCAGCCCGAAGAACACGCTGCCGAAAATGCTGGCGACGATG
>JAEUQX010000260.1 GCA_016788625.1 Anaerolineae bacterium | reverse complement strand
CAGTTCTGCCCCCAGTTCAAAGCCGCGCGGGTCGTAAATCGCCTGCTCGCCCAGTGTCGTATAGGTCAGATAGACCAGCGACTCCGGCGGCGCGGCAGTGTCCTCGCTCGTGCCCCAACCGAACTTTGTCACCCAGATCGGCGTGCTGCCGTCGCCCGCTGCGCTCATGATCTGGCGATAATCCTGCAAGGTATTGCGGAAGAAGAAACTCGTGTCCTGGTAGTGCGTCTCCACGCCGACCGGAGCCGCGCAGCACTGCGCATCGGGTGGATTCGCCCAACCGAGCGGGTGCGCGCCCACCGCGTCGCTGACGTTCGCCAACCCGCTCGCGTACATATCGCGTAAGAACTGACGATCACTCACGGCGTTTACGGCGTCGTTGAAACCAGTCGGCGAAAGACCCGCGCTGATCACGACGGCGTTGGCGTCCGCGCTTTTGATCGCGCTGTAGCCGGCATTGAGCAGCTGTACATAGCTTGCGCCGCTGATCTGATGAACGCTGCTGTTCCATTCGCGCCGCAGGTTCGGTTCATTCCAGACCTGGTAGGCCTGTACTTGCCCCGTGTAACGCGCCGCCACGGCACCGACGAATGTGGCATAGTCAGAGAAGTTGTCCGGCGGGCCGCTCTCGTCCACGTTGCTGCGCGCCCAGGCCGGGGAAGTCGTTATCGTCAGAAGAACGTTCAGTCCAGCGCCGTTCAGACTGCTGACAACTTCGTCCAGCGATGCAAATTCAATCGCGCCTTTTTCCGGCTCGAAATCGCGCCAGTTAACTGTTACTTTCACCCACTTCGTGCCCAGCGCCTGAACATCAGACGTGATTGCGCTGATATCCTGCCCGAACACGTAAGCTTCAATGCCATACTCGAAGCCATAACCAACCGCTGCGCCACCCTGTCCGCTGATTGCTGCCGCTGGCGCCTGCGTCATCGCTGGGGCCGCCGCGCTGCCGCCGCTTACGACGGGCACGAGCAGTCGCTGACCGACGTAGATCATGTTCGGATTACGCAGGTTATTCAGTGCCACCAGCTTGCTGATCGTCGTGCGGTTGTTGATGGCGATGCGGTAGAGTGTGTCACCGCGCCGCACCACGTAGGTGGTTGTCGGTTCGGTCACGGGCGTGCTGGTTGGTGCCTGTGTCGGGGCTGCGGTTGGCGTCGGAGTGGCCGTGACGCCCGGAATGACCAGTGTTCGCCCAGCGTAGATCAGTGAGGGATTGGTGATATTGTTTGCCTCGACCAGCGCGCGCACGGTTGTGCCAAAGCGCACCGCGATGCGGAACAGCGTATCACCCGACCGAACGACATATTGCACACCTGCCGGGGTAGGGCTGGGCGCGACGACCTCTGCCGGAGCAGAAGTCAACGCTTCGCTGGTCGTTTCGGCTGTTGCTTCAGCCGTTACTTCTGCGGGGGCTTCAGCCGTCACTTCGGGCGTAACATCCTGAGCGCTGACCACTACTCCCGCGAACAGGCAGACTCCAATCAAACATGTCGCCACTACTCGTTGAAAGCGCATTCGGATGTTCTCCTTGAGTCTCAAAAGAAAAACGACATCTGTGTGCATATTACACTGTTCAAGCGCTTCCTGCCAATCATGTCACAGGAAGGGTGCTATAATCCACACCGTTTATTGTATCGTGCCGGAGGAAATGATGCGCGTTCGTCTGGGATTGCTGCTGACGTTGACTGCTGTGCTGCTCGGCCTTGCAAGTGCCGTCACTGCTCAATCGCGCTCGGTGTTCTGGCGGCAGTGGAACGTGCACATCGATAACATCGATACCGCCAACAATCGTTTTGATGTTTCCGAGCAATATGAGATCGATTTTTCCGGAACGTTTACCTTTGGATCTGCGGTCGTTCCACTGAATAATATCGAGGACATCCGGCGCGTGCAGGTGCTGGAAGCCGGGCAGCCGCTGCGCGAAAGCTGTTCTGGTACACCCGGCACATTCTGCGCGGAACTCGGCGCGGACGCGCTTTCGGTCACGTATTATTTCAGCCAGCCAATCAGAGACTCCGCGCAGCAGTTCGAAATCCGCTACACGGTCATCGGCGCGCTGCGCGTTTACGAAGGCGGCGACCAGCTCTACTGGATTGCAGTTCCATCTGATCGCTATGGTTTCTCGGTTGGCGACAGTACCGTCACCGTCCAGATGCCGCCCGGTTTTGCCCCGCGCGAAGGTCTTGATCCGGTTGAAACGTATGGCGTGCCTGCCCGCGTGTCCGTGAGCGGCACGACGATCACAGCAGTTGCTGAACAGGCTATCACGGGCAGCGAATCTTTCGAGATTCGTGTGCAGTACCCGCACAGCCCTTCCGCACGCGTTGCCTTATGGCAGGCCGCCTTTGATCGCCAGCAGACAGTTGGTCCGCTGCTCACGTTGGGGGCGATAGCGCTGTCCATACTGCTGCTGCTTGGCGGCAGTTTTGGCCTGTACGCGCTGTGGTACACACGCGGACGCGATCCGCGCGTTGGCCCCGTTCCGCAGTATCTGACCGAGCCGCCCAGTGATCTACGTCCGGCGGAAGTCGGTACGCTGCTGGACGAGATCGCTGATGTGCGCGATGTAATCTCCATCCTCATTGACCTCGCGCAGCGCGGTTATCTGGTGCTGGAAGAGAACCAGCGCGAAGGAATCTTGGGCTTTGGCCGAACCAGTGAGTTCACCTTCAAACGTACCGATAAGGTCGCTGATGATCTGAAGCTGTTCGAGAAACGAATGCTCAATTCGCTTTTCGCCACCCGCCCGGAACGCACGCTCGAATCGCTTCGCAATTCCTTTTATGCGGTCATCCCCTATCTGCAACAGGATCTGTATGCGCAGGTCGTCAAGGACGAGCTGTTCAGGAGTAACCCCAACACTACGCGCTGGACGTGGATTGGCCTGAGCATCCTGCTGTTGGTCATTGCTGGCATCGGGCTGTTTGTCATGTATGAACTCAGCCCAGCCATCACGGGCGCGCTGTTTTGTATCCCTGCCGCGCTCGGCGTGGTCGGCCTCCTGGGTATCGCCTTTGGGCAAGCCATGCCCGCCAAGACGCGCAAGGGCGCTGAAGAAGCCGCCAAGTGGCGTGCATTCCTCGAATATCTGCGCAACCTGGAGAAGTACGCCGACGTACAGGAAGCCGGCGCACAGTTCGCAGCCTATCTGCCATATGCCGTTGCTTTTGGCATCGAGCGTTCGTGGATTCGGCGTTTCAGCCAACTAACGAATGTGCCAGTTCCACGCTGGTACTATCCAACCTACATGGGCGGACGCTGGGGCGGCGGTTACACCGCGGGCACGCCGCTGCCGGGTTGGGGTGGGGCACAGCGTCTCCCCGGCGATCTGGCGCGCGCAGACGCCGATTTCTCGCTCGGCGATCTTTCGGGGCAGATGTCCGCTGGTCTCAACAATATCTCCAACAGTCTGACGACCCTGTTGTCTTCCGCCTCGTCGGTCATGACCAGCCAGCCGCAGCAAACAAGCGGCAGCAGCGGGCGTTGGAGCAGCGGTGGACGCAGTTGGAGCGGCGGTGGGTCATCGCGCGGGGGTGGCAGCGGTGGCGGGAGTCGCGGCTTTGGCTAACCCATCTCGACATAGCTCACACTCAAAACACGGGAGGTTTCCGGAGTGAATACGGGACGTTTGGTCGGCATCATCCTGATTGTCATCGGTTTTGGCATCGCCATCATTGCCGGATTGTGGCTGGCCGTTCAGGCACAGCAGGTCGGCGCAGGGGGCATCCTGATTGGCGCGGGTATCGCCTTTATCCCTGTCGCTATCCTGGTTGGCGCGGGCATTTACCTGGTCGTCATCGGTGGGCGTGAGGCGCTGGAAGAGTCCGAGATGCAGCAGCAGCGTCAACTGCTCGATATCGTCAAGAGTCATGGCGAAGTGGCTGTCTCCGACCTGGCGCTCGAAATGAAGGTCAGCGCGGACAAAGTTCGCTCGCTGATACACCAATTAGTGGGGTTGCAGGTTTTCAGCGGTTACGTAAACTGGGAGAAGGGTGTCATCTATTCATCGGATGCGGGCAGTTTGCGCGGCTTGCAGCAGTGCAAGAACTGCAACGGTGACATTCAACTGGTTGGCAAGGGAGTAGTCACCTGCAAATTCTGTGGGACAGAGTACTTTCTATCCTGATCTCTGAAATCAAAAGTGGGGACATGGCAAGGCTGTGTCCGCGCACAGTCTACAAGTGGAAAGGATGAGATGTGTCTGAATTGTATGATCGTATCGTAAGCGAACGAGGGTCTTTTGAACGGTTGGTCGCCAGGCTGCCAGGATTCAAGGGATACGTTGACAATAAGGCGCGCCGTTCAGCAGACCGACTGCTGCGTGACCACATTGCTGATCAACTCTCGCAGCGCGTCGCGCGTCTCGTGCGTATTGAGAAGGTACTGCTTGATAACGGCGGTTTGTCCTTCATGACAAAGACGCAAAGTGCCAAGACGAAGCTGCAACTGTACCGTGATCGTGTCGCCGCGGCCGTGCCCGGCTATTCCGGTTTCTTCGCCGCCATCAAGATCGGTGCAGAGGAGATGGAGAAGCTTTACAGCTTTGATGAAGCTCAGGTGCGTTACCTCGACCAGTTCGACACCGCGTTGACAGGCTTGGAAAGCGCTGTGAATGCTAAAGATGGGATTGCAGAGGCGATCAGCGCGCTTGATCAGGTGACTGTCGAAGCGAATGACGCCTTTTCCCTGCGCGAAGATGTGCTGACCGGCCTCGACAAGAGCCTGTCGTAGCTGCTCGCCAGTTTGTTGAGTTGATCATTTCAAGGAGATAGACATGCCTCGCATTATTGATGTCGTTGATCATACTAATGTCGGTGACGATGAATTTGCTTACCGCGAACCACAGGAGGGCAGCGGCGATTTCCGCATGGGATCGCAGGTCATCGTCGGAGAGAGCCAGGTCGCGGTATTCGTGCGCGGCGGGCAGGTGTTGGACGTGCTCAAGACCGGTCGGCACACACTCTCGACGGCCAACCTGCCTATTCTATCCGGCCTGATTGGGCTGGCGACCAGCGGGCGTACCCCCTTCACGGCGGATCTCTACTTTGTCAACCTCAAAGACATGCCGCAGGTACGCTGGGGCACCAGCACACCTATCGTCATGGAAACCCCCGGCAAGGGGCTTGGTGTCGTCCTGCTGATCACGCACGGCGTCATCGACATTGGTGTGGATGATCCGCTGCTGTTCGTCAAGCAGTATGCCGTCGGCAAGTCTGTGCTGCGTCTGGACAGCATCCGTGACCGCATTCAGGCTATGCTGCTCGGCGAAATCTCCGGTTTGATCTCCGCATCTGGCGCGCAGAGCATTCCTGCCGCCAACAATGTCCTGAGCGACATCGAAGGCGCGATGCTGGTCAAGGTCAATGAGAAGTTCCAGGCGCTCGGTCTTCGCATCAAGGCCTTTGAGTCTAATCCCTTCACCGCAAAGGATGTGCCGCTGGATGAGCTGCGTAACTACGTCAGCCTGGACATCTGGGAACGCGTCCAGAAGCTGAACATCGCCCAAACGGCGGCGGCTAATCCTGGCGCTGGCGGCGCGCTGGCGGGCGCGGGTGTTGGCTTCGGTGTCGGGCAGGCGCTTGGCGCGACCATGAACCCGGAAGCGGCGGCTATGCAGCAGCAGTTGCAACAGCAGCAAATGCTGATGCAGCAGATGATGATGCAGATGATGCAGAACCAGCAGGGCAATCGACCCGCTGAACAGGCCGCTGCGCCCGTTTCGGACAATCCGCAGACGAAAGAAGAGGTGCAGGCGCTGCTCGACAACCTCGACATGAAGCTGGCGAAGGGCGAGCTTTCCGAAGCCGTTTATAACCGATTGGTTGAAAAATGGCAGAAACGCCTCAGCGAGATGTAGTCGCTGCTTAAATCGTGAACTGAAAGTTGGGCGCGGGGTATCTCGCGCCTTCTTATTTTGTGGACTTTTGCACGTTCACCGTCAGGTCGCGCAGTGGATAGCTGTCACTTTCACCAGCAGTCAGCCGCTCGTTGGTGTCAGGGTCATAAAATCCCACATGCAGCATGTATTCACCCCCCGGTACATCTGCCAGCGGCAGCGTGTAAATGTCGCGGTAGACGCGCCCAGTTTCCCACGAGTCTGTGTTGATGAGGCCATCCTGGGGGAACTGGTCATCCTGGGACCACAATGGCGTCCCGGTCTGCGGGTTGATCTCGCCCAGCAGATGCACGAAGACCTTGAGTGGCTTTTCGCTGCTCGAAACAGGCCGCCAGTACAGCCACACAGTCAGATGACCCGACGGGGCAGGGGGGAGGAAAACCTGATAGCCAACTAACTCGGCTACCTCGCCAAACGTCGCCAGCACGTTTCCCGTCTCGCCGGGTGCGACATCCCAGGTCACAAACTGGCGGTAGTTCAGATCTGCGGCCACGCCCGCGCGCCCACTCTGCATGTGCGTTTGCAGCCAATCCTCAACAATGCCCGCGCTCGGCCAGTCCGGAAAGCTTTGCCCGACGATCCAGATGCTGCGCCGTTGGGTGGCTTCCCGCGCCAGAATGGCACGGATCTCGTCGGCGGGCTGCGTTGGGTAGCCGGGCAGGGCGATGTCATCGGCAGCGGCGTTGTAGTAGAACCCAAAGGCCGAATCGACTGATAGTTGAATCACCAGGTCATCGGCGCTGACGTTCGCGGCCAGGTACTCGGTCAGCGCAGGCCAGTCGCGCGATTTCGCATAGGCAGGAGCGGTGTAATAGTTGTTCAGCGTGCTTGCGGTCACGCTCAGCCAGCCGATCAGCAGCGCTATCCCGCCCAAAGCTATGCCGCGATTCAATCGTGATGCACTGAGGGGACGCGATACATCTCGTCTGTGCCACCCGCGTTGCAACAGCCCGATGACCAACCCGCTGAAGATCAGAATCATGATCGGCACGAGTGGCAGCAGATAACGCGGCGTGAAGATGTTGAAGCGTAGTGCCGCGGCGCTGAACAGCACAACTGGCAGCAGCAGCATGATGGGCAGGAACAATCGCTTGGAACGGAGTTCTCCAGGGTGTTGTGCGTCCATAGTATCTTGACTCCCCTTATCCCTTTGGAGAGGGGATAGGGGGGTGAGCTTGCTTTGCGCCAGCAATCCCGCGACCAGCGCCAAGATGATGAACGGCCACAGCGCGCTCGACACGTCTGCTGGCAGCGTCTCCCCAAAACTGAGGACAGGCAGAAATGTAGAAAGCAGCAGATTAAAGTCGAAGCGGCTGGCAATGGTGCCCGCGTAGCTGCCCGACGCGATCAGAGCACCTTGCAGGATAACGAATGATGCAATTGATGTCACGAACGCTGGCAATGCAGCCATCACCCATTCTCGGAACTGCCTGCGCCGTGCCAGGAAGACGTACACGCCAAAGGTCGTGAGGAACAGCAGCTCAAAGTAAAACATATTGGCCGTCAGGGCTGCGCACAGGCCATACAGCGTCCAGCGCTGCCGTGACGGTTTTTCCAGCGCCATGACCCCGATACACATGGTCGCGGCGCTCAGTCCCGCCCAGATCGCATTGTTGCGCGCGTCCTGTGCGTGCCAGATCTCGAATGGATGCAGCGCAAACAGCAGCGCTGCCAGCAATCCTACTCCCTCTGCTCGCCCAGCGGTCTTTGTCAGCCGCCTGCCCAACACATAAACTGCCGGAATGCCCAGCAGGTTCACCAGGGCGGGCAGCAGTCGCATAGTGAATGCGCTCGTACCTGTCGCCAGCCCCCAGCCGTGAAAGATCGCGTAAGTCAATACGGGATGCGGTTCAATCGTCGCCGTCTGCGTGAGGGAGACGTTCAGGGGTTGGCGTGCCCAATACAGCACGGTGAATGCTTCGTCGCCGCGTAGGGGCACCTGGGCGAGATCATGAAAGCGGAGGAAAGCGCCGATCATGGTGATTGCGACCACCATGACCAGCGGGAAAAGTCGTTGCATGGCTAAAGGATCGTTGCGGCTTCCAGCGCCTCGGCGATGGCTTCTACGCTTGCGCCGCTCTTGGGTTTCTCTTTCTCACCTTTTTTCTTGGGTTGTGTCTGTGGCTGCTTGTCCTGCTGCATCTGCGCGGCGATGTCGCGCATGTAATCGCGCAGGTTTGGCTCTTTGTTGTCGTCCGCGAACAGTACTGGCACTGTCGGGTTGGTGATGTTGAGCTGCGCGCGGGGGTCCACGAAGATCACCAGCGGTTGCACCTCGACATCCGGCAGGGTCGCTCCGATCAGTTTCTTGACATGTTCCGCTGCCAGTCGTGCTTCTTCCGAAGGGTTGCGGATGTCATCGCGCCGCAGAAAACGCATGACACGCCCGAACGGCCCGCCCGCAGTCTGCCACTTGTCGCCTTCGACGCTGAAGCGCCCTTCCTGGAAGCGCGTAATCATGGCGAAAACACCCTGTGGAGCGATCAGCACATGCCGCGCAGGGAAATGGTAATAGTGGTACAGCACACTCTTGTTGCTGATACCCTTCAAGCCTTCCTGAATTACCGTCTCCGGACGCGGGCGGCGCAGCCACAGGTTTGTCATTCGTACCGAAGCCAGCGTGGCAATGAAGCCAACAGGCAGGATCAACCAGGGTAGGAAGACCGCCAGCGCCAGTCCGGTCTCATCAGTTGCCGTAAGCTGAAGGTTCGCCAGCAGGAAACCAGCGACCAGCACGGCAATGCTGAAGAAGAACAGGTAGTTCGCATTGCGGCGATTGCGTTTGATGAGCGGAGTGTTGGTTTCGACGCGCATACCATATCCTCTGGTTTAACGTGGCACGGGCGTGAAGGTTGGCGTTACCGTCGCGCTGCCTGGCACAAAGTAGGAAATACCACCGCTCTGGTTTACTTCCGCGCAGACCAGATCGCCAATCCGCAGGGTGGGTAGAATCTTGAACGTGCGCGGCGAACCGACTGCCAGCCCGATCACGGCGCTGTTGATATCCTCCGGGTTCGGCTTGACGCAGTGTGTTACCGCAGCGGCCAGCGTCTCGCTGATCGGGTTACCGCTGGCGTTATAGAAGGTGACATCGTAGTAAAGCTGGCGGCGGACGTAACCGAGTGGCGACGATGGCGCATAGCCCACCCAGATCGCCGTGCAGCGCGGTTCAATGCTGCCCCGGAAGGTGATGCCAACATCCTCGCTGTCCCAGAACAGCGTTTCGCAGGCTGGAGCATAGACCTTCAGCACGCTGAGCCGTTCACTGCCGCTGGCGGGGAACTGTGTCACGTTGAACGCGGGTGTTCCGGCGAAGGTCGGCACAATCGCGGTTGGTGCGCCGGGCGAAGTTGTCAAGGTGATGCCGCCAGTGATCTCAGCGGTGATGCGCGCAATGCCCTTGATATCCAGGTTGACGGGCGCGGTGCCGTTTGAAGGACCGAGCACAACAGCGGACGACAGGTTGGCTACATCAAAGCGCGTGCCCGGCGACCATGCCCAGTAGGTCAGCACTGATGAACCCTGGTTATCTGCCAGGAAGCGGAAGTTGACGGGCAGGTAGAAGCCAACCCACACGACAGGCTGTGTGACCGTGACAGGGGTCGGGAAGGTGTAGGTGAATACACCGCCCTGAGTGATGGTGGCCTGCGCTTGCCCGACCAGCTTGGCGTCGCGTGGCGAGCCGCCGTTGCCGTCTTCATAAACCACGATCTCCGTCGCTACGCCCTGCACGGCAGTATCGACTGCGATGCTGACTTTGTCGATCACAGCGGGCAGTTGCAGATTCAGCGGGGTCAGATCAAAACCATTCATCACCAAGGTTTGTTCACCCGTGATGAACCATACGGTGCTGCTGTCGCCCCGATTGTTGTTCAGCGCCACCTGCCCGGCATCGACAAGCAGTGTCGAGAAGGGTAGCGCGACCAACAGGAGCAGCGCGACCAGCGTGAGTTTGCGAAACGAAGACATAGCTCATCCTATCTAGTGGCGACGCAGGTGTGTTACATGCCGTGAAAAAGGGATGTTGGCGCCACTCCACTTGGTGTATGATTCGGCGGCTATTTTAGGGACAATGTGACAGATGGTCAAGCAACTCAGCATCCGTTCACCCTTTATCCCCCTGATTACCTATCTCGTGCTGGCGGTCATCATCTGGCTTGGTGTGATGGCGGAGTTCCGTCTGGACGACAGTTTCATCACCTACCGCTATGCGCGTAACCTGGCATCTGGTGTTGGTCTTGTTTACAACGCGGGCGATTCTGTCCTTAGCACGACCGCACCTCTATACGCGATGCTGCTTGCCGCGCTGAGCCTGTTCATCCCTGATTTTCACGTCCTCGGCAGTCTGATAGGTGTGATCTCCATCGGCCTCGGCGCATATTGTGTTGCTGAACTCGCGCCACGTTCCCTATCCCCGCAGATACGCTATTGGGCTGGCCTGGTTTATGCGCTCAGCAGTCCATTGTGGCTCTCGCTCGGCATGGAAACCGCATTGTGGGTGATGCTTGTGCTCGCGGCTGTGATGTTTGCTGCACGTCAGCGCTGGGGCCTTGCGGGTCTGTTGATCGGGCTGGCCGTCCTGACTCGTCCGGATGCGCTGCTGCCCGGTGGGCTGCTGGGTCTTGGCGCGTTTGTCTCTGCCGTGAATGCCCGTCATACGATCACACGCTGGTGGCGTGCGCTGGTCAGCTTTGTGCTGGCCGCCGCGCTGCCCATTGCCCTGTTTGCGCTGTGGGCGTTCGCTACATATGGTTCTCCCTTTCCCGCGACCTTGAGCGCGAAAGGTGCGCAGGCTGTGCTTGGCATTACTGGGTTGGGTGTGAACGTGGATACCCTGGGCGGCGTGCGGTTGATCCTTGCCAGCCTGATGAACCAGAGTTCGCTCTACGTGGCGCTTTCTATCCTGGTCATCCTGGGACTGGCTGGGTCGATTACTACGCCCATTGTGTTGATCGCTGCCTGGGGCGTACTGCATCTTCTGGCATACATCATTCTGGATGTTGCGCCCTACCGCTGGTACTACGCGCCGCTTGTCCCGGCAGTGGCGCTGCTGGCCGCGCACGGCTTAGGATTTATTCATCAGCGGGTACGAATTCGGCGCTTCAGGGTGGCTGCGTACCTCGCGGCGATCCTGGCGCTCTTTCCACTTATCGCCCAGGCTTCATCCTTTGCGCGAATCAGCGAGCAGATGCGCGCAGGTGGTCCGGTGGATGTGATGCTGCCAATTGTCGATTGGCAGGTCTATCGCGAGACCGGCGAATGGCTGCACACGAACGCTGCGCCTGATGCGACGGTTGGCGTCGCGGAGGTGGGGCAGCTTGGTTTCTACGCTCGCCGTTGGATGACTGATTATCTCGGCCTGCTTCAACCAGAAGCGTCGGCGATGCTGCGGCGGGGCGACCTGTACAGTTGGTTGATTCGTTATGCGCCTGACTATTTGGTGTTTCAGCGTTTTCGGGGCGCGGCGCTTGTCCTTTACAACTACGTTATCGAGAATGATCCTTGGTTCCGCGCCAACTATCAGCCCATCACCGAGTTTGACGACCCACGCTACTCGTCCGGCCCCGTGACCATCTTCCAGCGTCAACTACCCGTTCCCGCGTTGACGGAACAGCCTGTGACGCTCGATTATCCGGGGATGCGCCTGCTTGGTTTGGCGATGGACGGTGTCGCACTAACCCGCGCGGGCGGCACGGTGCGCGTGCGCCTGGATTGGGAAGTGACGGGTGACCTGCCGCGCGACCTGCATATTGCCGTCAAGGGGTTTGATATGGCGGGCATGAACCCGGCGTTCGACGGCGATTATGTAACTGACGAGTGGGTAGGGCGTTTTTCGACCTGGCATGGCTTTGTTGTGCCGCCGGACGTGCCCCCAGGACGATATGTGCTGCTCGTCGCTGTTGGGCCGCGGGGTGGGCCGTATTCGGATCAGGGGGCAGGTTGGCTAGAGGTTACAGGTTCGTAATCGTCGCTGTCCAGCCGAGTGCTATAATGACCCAGGTTTTGGGAAGAATGGGAATAAAGGCATGGAATTCGCGGTCTTAGCGTTGGTGATGCTCCTTGGTTTGGGAGCGTATTGGGCGATGGTCATCTTCCCCAAACAGCGTGATTTCTCGAAGCGTCAGCGTTATGTCAGCGCGCTGGCCATTGGTGATGAGGTCGTGACCTACGGCGGCATCATCGGCAAGGTTATCTCTGTCGAGGCCGAGAAAGGCATCGCCCAGGTCGAGATCGCTGAAGGTGTAGTGGTGCGCCTCCTGACGGCAGCGCTCATGCAGCCTTATGACCCGGAGGCAATTGCAGAAGCCGCGCGCCTTAGCTTGGGCGGCAGCGCATCAAGCGAACAGTAACTCTTCGCGGAACACCTGCTATTCTGGTTTCGTTTAGAAAGGCCATTTATGGGATCTCATTTTCGCTGGCTGGTCATCATTCTAACGCTGACCGTCGTTGCTATCTGGGTCAGCCTGCCAGATAACACAGGTTTTCGCATTGATGTCAATAATGACGGGGTCAATGAGGTCGACGTGGCCCTGCGTCAAAGCCTCGGCCTTGACCTCGTTGGTGGGTTGCGCGTGTTGCTCGCCGCTGAACTTCCGCCGGGTTCCTATACCATCGAAGATCTGCGTCAGGCGGCCAATAATGTGTCACGTCGTGTGAACTCATTGGGCGTAGGTGAGGCGACGGTGCAGGTGCAGGGCAGCAACCGTATCCTGGTTGAGCTGCCCGGCATACGTGATCCCGAACAGGCGGTTAACACGATTCAAAAGACCGCTCTGTTGGAGTTCGTGGATTTTGGCGGGCTGAATCGTTCACAGGTTGAGCAGTTGATCGGCCAGCGCATTATCACGACTGAGCAGTTCCTCATTCAGCAGCAGCGCGAAGCAACCAGCGCGGCTGAAGCCGGTCCGGAGGCGACGCCTGAACCCGGGACAGCAGAACCCGTTGCGCTTCCCAGTCCGCTCACGAATCAACCTTTCCAGACGGTCATCACGGGTGCGGGGCTGCAAGCAGCGATTGCCACCTTTGACCCGGCGGGCGAATGGCTCATCCAGTTCGACTTGACCGCAGAGGCTGGCGAGACCTTCGGGCCGTTCACAGAGAGCCGCATTGGTCAGCCGATGGCGATTGTGCTGGATGGTGTGGTTCTCTCTGCGCCTACCATTCAGGCGCGTCTGGACACCGGCGGGGTTATCTCTGGCGCCTTCACGGAGGAAGAGGCCAAAGAGTTAGCACTGCAACTGCGTTCCGGCGCGCTGCCCATCCCACTGCGCGTCGAAACGGCTGAAACCGTCGGCGCGACGCTCGGCCAGGAATCCGTCAATCTCAGCATTCGGGCGGGTATCATCGGTGTGATCGTCGTGTTGACGTTCATGCTCGTTTACTACCGTGTCCCCGGCATCGCTGCTGATCTGGCCCTCCTGGTCTTCATTGCCTTGAACTTCGCCCTCTTTAAGCTGATCCCGGTTACACTCACGCTGCCCGCCATCGTCGGTTTCCTCATCTCTATCGGTACAGCGGTGGATGGCAACATCCTGATCTTTGAGCGTATCAAGGAAGAACTGCGCGCGGGCAACGATCTGGAAACTGCTCTCAGAGCTGGGTTTGATCGTGCCTGGGCTTCCATCCGCGACTCGAACCTCTCGACGATTATCATCTGTGCGATCCTGTTCCTCTTCGGTCAAACGCCAGGTGCAAGCATCGTCAGTGGTTTCGCGGTTACGCTGGCGCTTGGCCTCATCCTCAATCTGTTCACGGCGATCATCGTTACCCGTACCTTTTTGCACCTGCTGGTTGCTGTACTTCGGCAGCCGCTTACACAACGCCAGTGGCTTCTGGGCGTCTAGGGAGATTTCGACATGTTCAGTCTGGTACAAAAGCGCCGCTGGTTCTTTCTGATTTCTGCGCTGGTCATCGTGCCGGGCATCGCCATCATGATCTATTCCTGGGCGACGACTGGGCAGCTTTTTCGCATGAGCATCGACTTTGAGGGTGGCAGCATCTATGAATTGAAATTCACGAATGCTGGGGCCACTGAGGCGGGCATTCGCGAGGTGTTTGGGCGCTACGATGATGAGAATGTCATCATTCAGCAGCTAGGCGAAGTGGTGGATTACCGCTGGTCGGTGCGCGGTTCGTTCGTCGATCAGTCGGTCTCCAGTCAGCTTGTTCGCGATCTCGGCCAGCTCGCGCCCCTCGACCTGGACAGCCTGCGTATCGAACGGGTTTCGGCCACCGTTGGTCAGGAAGTCACACGCGCTGCGTTTGTCGCGGTGCTGGTGGTCGCTGCAGTCGTCACCGGTTTTATCGTCATCGCGTTCCGCCAGGTGCCCAACGCCTTTCGATATGGTGTCTGCGCAGTTCTGGCGATGGTGCATGACGTCCTGGTGGTATCTGCTGTGATGTCGCTCGCGGGGCTGCTCTTCGGGTGGGAAGTCGATGCGCTGTTTCTGACGGCGGTGCTGACGGTGGTTGGCTTCTCAATTCAGGACACCATCGTCCTCTTCGATCGCATCCGCGAGAACATTCCCAAGCATCTTGGACAGCCTTATGAAACGATCGTCAACCGCAGCATTCTGGAGACGATTCACCGCTCGCTTGCCACGCAGTTGAACGCCTTCTTCATCATGATCGCCATCCTGATTTTTGGTGGCGAGAGCATCAAGCAGTTCATCGCCATTCTCTTCGTCGGCCTGCTCACGGGCACCTATTCGTCGATCTTCATCGCCGTGCCGTTGCTGGTTGCCTGGGAGAAGGGCGAAATCCCGTTCGTGAATCGCCAGCCTCTGGAGACTGCCGACGCCGAGGTTTGATGCAGTCCGCGAAGCACAAGCTGTAATGGTAGGGGCAACCTGCGCGGTTACCCCTACATCTTATGATGGACGTGATAGCCCGGTTAGACCTACGGCGTGACCTGCCGCGTAATATGCGGACATCCGCCTTCGACAGCCGCTTTGATCGTCGCGGCGTCAGTCAGTTCGCTCAGGGGTTTGCGCTGGTAACGCACGCGCACTGCCGATGGATGATTTGCCCCATTGCCCATCACGACACGAATGTCTTCGCTCAACAGTTGTACGTCGAACTGCTGAAAGAGCAGCGTCGTGATGATCGCCATTTCATTTTTGGCGAAGTTCATACCAGTGCACTTGTGCATTCCGCCGCCAAATCCAACTATTGCAAACGGATTCTTGCCTTCGCCGCGTTCTGCAGAGAACCGCAGTGGATCAAAGCGTTCCGGGTTCTTGAACACATCCGGCAGGAAGTGTGAGGTTGCTCCGCTGACCATCATCATCCAGCCTGCAGGTATTTCGTAGTCGCCCATATCTAGTGGTTGATCGACGGTGCGAATCTGGGTGTCTGCCGAGGGCCGCATTCGGGTCGTTTCGTCAATTGCCATATAGACATGTTCAAGGCGGCTGAGCGTAGCTCCGTCCAGTGCTGTACCATAAGGTGCGTTGGCGTGGATTTCGCTCTTGAGCTGTTCCAGATACGCGGGATGTTGCAGCAGCAGCGCTATGAGCCACGCTGCCTGACCGGCGGTGGTCTCGTGCCCGGCAAAGATGAATGCGATGAACATGTTGATGATGAGTTCATCCGGTATCAGGCTGCCATCTTTGAGCGGTGTGGTCATCAACGCTGTGATCAGATCATCGTAGCGATCTGGGTTTTGGCGGCGAGTTCTGATCACCGATTCAAGGCGGCTGTAAATGACCTTGCGAGCGCGGTCGCGTCGAATGAACTTCGGCAGCGGCAGATTCGGCGGCAGGATTGGGTCGAGTGAGGCGCTGATGTCTGCGTAACACTCCCAGAAGTCTTCCCCTAGTTCGGCCTGGAAATTCGCCCCGACAAAGGCGTGCCCGGCAACATACTGCGTTAACCGCAGCATCTCTTTGGTGATGTCGATTTCACCTGTTTTGCCCAGTGAATCCAGCCATCTCTGTACCTCTATGTTCATTGCCTGGACATAGCTGGTCATGCGTTCCCGGCGGAAGATCTCCTGCAATACAGGACGTTGATTATAATAGTCCTCTTTGCTGGCCGTGAACAGCACTTCGCCGACCGATTTTTTCAGGAAGGCATAGCCGTCCTGCATGTTCAGGCTTTTGTCGGTCTCGGTGTACATCATCCGGTTGTTTTCGGCACCGGTAATCACGACGACATTCTTAGGGCCAAGCTTGATCGCGAACAAGTCGCCTTTTTCGGCATGGCCGCGCTTGAACAGCTTTTCGCGATTCCCCAGCATTTCCAGCGCATGGCCGAATACGGGTAACCCCCCGGATAACATTGGGGGCAGTGGTTTCGTCATTGGTTGTTCCTGTCTCGCTTTCGTTACAGTGTTATTCTGAAACAACTGTTTCAGAATCGTCAACATTGTAGCACAGGGTCAGCCAGTGACAGCTTAAAGCTTCGTAAATTTCTGTGAATAAGGCGACTTATCGATCCAGCAGGTGCAGGATCATTTGTGTGACGGCCTGCCGATGAGCGAAATCTGCTTGCACGCTCTTGAGCGTGGCAAGCCCCTGCAATGTGCTGAGGATGGTATGTGTCAGGTGTAGCGGCGGCAGGGCGCTGCTGATTGCTCCGGCGGACTGCTCCTCGGCCAGCTTTGCGGCAATGATATCCACAATCTTGTAGTAATGGTCAAGCAGTTGTTTGGTGACCCCTTCGTGCCGCGTGCCAAATTCGACCATCGTATTGAATGCGAAGGAGCCTCTGGTCTGCCCTGGGTACTGATTCAAATCATCCAGAGAAGTGAACAGCGCTTCGACGAAGCTTTGGGGAGTGGCAGCGGCATCGGCCATTTGCCGGACGCGCGCTTGTTCAATCGTGCAGTAACGAGCCAGCGCCGCCAGGAAGACGGCCTGCTTGTCGCCAAAAGCTTCGTACAGGCTGCTGCTGCTGATGCCCATGGCAGTAATCAAATCGCGCACTGAAGTTGCCTCGTACCCCTGCGCCCAGAACAGCAGCATGGCACGATCCAAGACATCATCCTGGTCGAATTCGCGCGAACGAGGCATATTCTTAATTCACCACGATTGATGCGCCACCTGCGATGCGGCATATCTCAGGCATCGATGTCATCTTATGAGCTGCCGGATGTACGGCCTCGAAAAGCACTGGTCTGATGACTTCAGCGCGTCGCCAGGGGAATCGTGAACGCGAAGGTCGAGCCGACGCCTTGCTCGCTCTCCAGCGTGATCTGCCCGCCATGTGCCTGGATGATCTGCTTGGCGATTGCCAGCCCTAAACCTGTGCCCTGCGTGAAGCCAGCCGTATCGGAGACGCGGTAGAACTTCTCGAACATATGCTTCTGATGTTCTTTCGAGATGCCGTACCCGCTGTCCTGCACGGAAACGCGCACGAAAGGTTGGTCGTCCTCACCGCGCGTTTCTTCAGCCCGTACCCAAATGCTGCCGTTCTCACGGTTGTACTTAATGGCGTTCGTTAGCAGGTTGAGCAGCACTTGTTTGACTTTGCCGCGATCAGCATTCGCTGTGAAGTGATCACACTCAATGGTGATGTTCACACCTTTATCGCCCGCTTGCGGGTGCACGACATCGACGCTCTCTTCGATCAGCTTCTTGAGGTCAAAGCGCGAGGCATCCAGCCGCGTTCGCCCGGATTCGAGCCGTGCCAGGTCGAGGAAGTCACTCGCCAAACGGCTCAGCCGCTCGGTTTCACTGTGCATCGTCTGGATGATGTCCACGCGCCGATCTTCTTTTAGTTCGGGGCGCAGCAGCAGTACCGTGCTGGCCTTCAGCGCGGCCAGCGGCGTTCGCAGCTCGTGAACCATTTCCGCGATGAAGTCGCTTTGCTGGAACAAACGCGCGTTCTCAATGGCGATAGCGGCCTGGCTTGCCAGCGTCGTCAGGGTGTTGATGTCGTTCTCATCCCATCCGCCGCTGCCAATCTTGTTGATACCTTCCAGTACGCCGATGATTTTGGTGTGCGCTCGCAGCGGTACGGCCAGGATGCTGCGCGTCTGGAACTCAATGGTATCGTCTACCTTGCGACTCCACGTCGGTTCTTTGGTCACATCGTCAATCACGCGTGGTTCGCCGTGCAAAGCAACCCAACCCGCGATGCCGCTGCCCTTCGGGACGATGATATCTTCCATATCCTGCGGCTTGATGTTGGAGGCAATCTCGAAACGCAGGTCGCCCGTTGCCGCGTCGATCAGCAGAATGGATGCGGCCTCAGTGTTGGTCAGTTCTTTCGCGGCGGAGATGATCTTCTTCAGCAGCGACTGCAAGTCCAGCGTCGAATTTAACTGCTGGCTGATTTCGATCAAGCGTTGATAACGAGCCAGCATTAGCCCGTGGCCTTCCTGATGGTCGGTTGTAATGTTCATCCCACAATCTCCAAACGCTGCGTGATTTCGGGCAGGACTTCGGCGGCGTCCGCGTGCAGCAGTACATCGGCTCGTGCGTCCAGGTGTGTTGAATCCAGGTTGATGATGACGAGCTTCGCGCCATTCCGCATCGCCAGCACCGGGATGTCCGAGGCGGGCGCGACTTCCAGCGAGGACCCGACGATAATCACCAGGTCAGCTTTGCGCGCGGCATCCTGCGCTGCCAGCAATTGTTGAATGGGTAACTGCTCACCAAACAGGATCACATTTGGCTTGATTACGCCGCCGCAGTCCTCGCAATAGGGCACTTGTCGATCATCCAGGAACTTACGGATGATCGGCTCGGCAGTGTAGCAGCGGAAGCAGTGAATGCATGTGGCTTCTCGTAGGTGGCCGTGCAGTTCAAATACAACCTGGCTGCCCGCACGCGTGTGGAGCATGTCGATGTTCTGCGTGATCAGGGCTTTCAGCAGACCGTGTGATTCCAGCTTGGCGAGCGCGAGGTGCGCTGGGTTCGGCTGAGCATAAAACGTCAGCTTGGTGAGGGGATAAATCCAGTTATAGAATGCCGCTGGATTGTTGCGAAATCCGTACATGCTGGCGACGACCATCGGGTCAACATCATGCCACATGCCGGACTTCGGACTGCGAAAATCGGGAATGCCAGACGGTGTGCTGATGCCTGCGCCCGTGAAGGCGATGGCATAGCGCGCTTGCTGAATCAGCGTAGCAATCTGATCTAATTTTTCAGGCGCCATAAATCATTGTTTCAGTAACTCATTTCTCCCCCAGCCGCGACCTTTACACGCGCGAACAAATCATCGCACAGCTTCAAAATCTGGCTGGAAATGATCGCATTTGGCTGGGAGAGGACGACCGGGACGGCAGCGCGCATCGCCTGGAATAACTGTTCGTGTGCTGGGGAGATGATTGCGCGGAGTTCTTGGCCGAGTGAATGCTCGATCTCATGCCAGGGAGTTTGGGTGTTGGACTGCACGCGGTTGACGATCACGATCTGGATACGTCCGCTGCTGGCACCGTTTGGTTCAATTTCCTGGATCATCTCGCGCGCCATATTCAGCGCGACCGGATTGGGTTCGACCACGACGATAATCTGATCCATCTCACGTAATACACGTTGGGCGACCAGATCGAGCGTGCTGCCCAGATCAAAAATGGCGGGACGACCAATCGTTCGGAGATTCCGTACGACGGCCATGGCCGAGTCAATCGGGAAGGTCAATTGTGCTTCCTTAACGCGGGTGGATGACAACAGTGCTCGCAGCCCGGATTGATGCACAATGAGTTCGTCTTCGATAGTGGAAGAACGGATTTCGCTGGTGGGTTTACTCAGGATATTCGCCATGCCGCCGGACTGAGGAAAGCCGATGTACAGCCCCATACTGCCCGACCCCAGTCGGAAGTCCGCCACGACTGGATTTTCACCCTTGACGCTGAATGCTGCCGCCAAGTTGAGCGCGATGGTCGTTGTTCCCACGCCACCCTTTGCGCCGATCACGCCAATCGTGAATCCGCGATTTGTGTCCTGGCGCTTCTGCGTGGCGCTGCGGGCCAGGATCGATTTAACCCGCGATGCCAGTTCGGCGGGGTGCGTTGGCTTGGTCAGATAATCATCCGCACCTGCCTCAAATCCCGCCACTTTATCATCGACCAGCGTCTTGGCCGTGAACATGATGATCGGAATGGCCTTGGTATCCGGATTTGCGCGCAGGCGGCGGCAGACCTCGTAGCCATCCATATCAGGCATCATCACATCAAGAATGATCAGGCTGGGATGTTCGCTGGATGCTTTGTTAAGCGCCTGGTTGCCGGCGTTGGCCGCGACAACTTCATAGCCGTGCCGTTGCAACATCAAGCCGATCAACTTCAGACTGTCAATGTCGTCATCCACGATCAGGATTTTTTCTGGCATGAGTGTTTCATCGCTGAATCAAGAGTTTGAAACAGTCTAGCACATCCATAATGGTGCTGCAACCCGGCTTAATGCTCGTCCGCCTACGACCTATTGACCCTCTAATTCCCCCTGTGATATACTGCCCTTCATATACAAACAACGACCCCGACTGGGAGGAGTAGGTGAACTCCCCTGCGGCAGAGAGTGTAGGTCACCGGCTGAAAGCCTACTCGCAACTGTTCACCGAATGTCGCCCACGAGTCGCCATGCTGAAAAAGCAGTAAGCATCGGCCGGGCACGCCCGTTACAGCGTCATGAGAGTCCAACAGCCTTGGCGTGTTGGGAATCAAGGTGGTACCGCGAAAGCTGGCCCTTTCGTCCTTGTTTGAGGATGAAAGGGCTTTTTTATTGCCCGCAGGCAGGATGCAGGAGCGAAGCACATGAGCCGACCTATGCCCAAGAACTTCAATTTCAAGGAATCTGAACCCCGCATATACAAGTGGTGGGAAGAGAACGGCTGGTTCAAGCCGGAGGTTGCTCCTCCCGACGCTGAGCCTTTCGTCATCAGTATGCCACCGCCCAATGTGACGGGGTCGCTGCACATCGGCCACGCGCTCACGGCTTCCGTCGAAGACCTGATGATTCGTTACGAGCGGATGCGCGGCAAGGCGGCATTGTGGGTGCCGGGAACCGATCACGCGGGCATTGCCACGCAGCTCATGGTTGAGCGCCTGCTGCTGAGCGAGGGCACCAGCCGCGTTCAGGTGGGGCGCGAGGAATTCCTCGCGCGCACCTGGGCGTGGAAGGAAAAATACGGCAATGTCATCTCTGACCAGCATCGCCGCCTGGGGACGAGCTGCGACTGGGATCGGGAACGCTTCACGCTGGACGACAGTCTCTCGAAGGCGGTGGCCGAGGTATTTGTTACACTCTATGAGCAAGGATTGATCTATCGCGGCCCACGTTTGGTGAACTGGAGTCCGGGGCTGCAAACCGCCGTCTCTGATCTGGAAGTGGAGCGCGAAGAAGAGCAGGGCAAGCTCTACTATTTCAAATATCCGGTTGAGGGAGGCGAATACCTGCCTGTCGCCACCACGCGCCCGGAGACTATCCTGGGCGATACGGCGGTGTGCGTGCATCCCGAAGATGACCGTTACAAACACCTGATCGGCAAGACGGCCTATGTGCCAATGCTCAATCGCGCGATTCCGATCATTGCCGATGACTATGTGGATCGTGAGTTTGGCACGGGCGCGCTCAAGATCACGCCGGGGCACGACTTCAACGACTACGAAATTGGTCAGCGTCACAAGCTCCCGGTGATCAACATCCTCAACCGTGACGCCAGCATGAATGAGCAGGCTGGCCTCTATAAGGGTCTCGACCGTTTTGCCTGTCGCGAAAAGCTGTGGGCAGATATGGAAGCTGCTGGCCTGACGATCAAGGTGGCTGATCACACCTACATCGTGCCGCGCAGCCAGCGTGGCGGCGAGGTGGTCGAACCGCTGCTGAGCACGCAGTGGTTCCTCAAGATTCAGCCGCTGGCCGAGAAGGCTCTGGCCGCGGTGCGCGATGGGCGCATCAAGATCGTGCCAGAACGCTTCGAGAAGATCTACTACCACTGGCTGGAGAATATCGAGGACTGGTGCATCAGTCGTCAGTTGTGGTGGGGGCATCGTATCCCCGCATGGTATGGCCCGAATGGCGAGGTGTATGTGGGCAAGCAGCCGCCTGCGGGCGACGGCTGGACACCCGAACTTGATGTGTTGGATACGTGGTTCAGCAGCGGGCTATGGCCGTTCAGCACGCTGGGTTGGCCGGAACAGACGCCTGACCTCAAGCGCTTCTACCCGACCAGCACGATGGAAACGGGCTACGACATCCTGTTCTTCTGGGTGGCGCGCATGATTATGCTTGGCATGTGGTTTACCGATGAGGCGCCGTTCAACACAGTCTATCTGCATGGTCTCATCCGCGATAAGTTCGGGCGCAAAATCAGCAAGACCCTCGGCAACACCATCGACCCACTTGACCTGATTGACCAGTTCGGCGCAGATCCGCTGCGCTTCACGCTCGTCACTGGCGGTACACCTGGCAACGATATCAACCTTGATACGGAGCGCATCGAATCGAACTGGAAGTTCGTCAACAAAGTCTGGCAGATGGCGAACTTCATCACGTCCAATCTGGATGGCGACGTACAGCCGGGACTGCCCTCGAAGGCCGATCTCTCACTGCCGTCGCGCTGGATTATCAGCCGTCTGATGCGCCTGGTTGCCAATGTGCAGTATCTCTTTGACATCTACCAGTACGGTGAAGCCGGGCGGCAGATCTATGAATTTCTGTGGAGCGAATTCGCGGACTGGTTCATCGAAATGTCCAAGCATCCGCTCTATGAGGGCGACGCGGCTGCCAAGTCAGAGACGCAGCGCACACTCGTCGCGGTGCTGGATACGGCACTGCGACTGCTGCATCCGTTCATGCCATTTTTCACCGAGGAAATCTGGAGCTACATCCCGCACGATGGTAAGGCGCTGATCCTGGCGCGCTGGCCGAGCGCGGATGCGAGCTATCTGGATGACTCAGCCGAAGCCGAGATGAACCTGATCATGGAACTGGTGCGTGCTATCCGTAATGTGCGCGCAGAGTACAATGTCGATCCGGGACGGAAGATCGCTGCAGTGGTCGCCGCTGGTAACAATGCGGCACTGCTCCAACGCTACAGCTACCTGTTTGCGCGCCTGTGCAACGTCTCTGAGATCAGCTTCCTCGCTGCGGGTGCTGCCGCGCCAGGCGATGCGGCTTCTGTGGTGATCAACGATGTGACGGCCTATCTGCCGCTGGCCGGTTTGATCGATATTAAAGCGGAGTGTGAACGTCTGACCAAGGAACAACAGAAGCTTCAGGAGCAGATTAATCGCTCGCAGGCCATGCTTGCCAACGAACAGTTCATCAACCGCGCCAAGCCGGATGTGGTCGAGAAGGAACGGGCGCGTCTGGCGGATTTGCAGGCCAGCCATACGCAGATTACCGAGCGGCTCTCCTCGCTCTGTAAATAGGTATAAAAAGGGGCGGCTGTATGAACAGTCGCCCCTCCAACAAGCGCATCAATCTGGTCAGATACCTGCGCTGCCACCCGGCGCGTTCTGCTCTTTGAGTTTGATGAATACATTCCTGCCCGCTTCCTGGGCAGCCTTCCGAACTTCCAGATCACCATCGGTCTTGAAGACACCCTGCAAGGCCTCCAGCACCTCTGGGTCTGGGAGCAGCGCCAACTCTGCGATGGCCTTCAGGCGCACGTCACGGCTTTTGTCTTGCAGTCGCGCAATATGGAAGTTGATGATGCGTTTTTGGGATTCGGACATACGCACCCTCTTGAGTCTGAACAATATTGGTCAGATTATAAGCCACACATTCCAGATTGTAACCCCAAATAGAGGTGGTTATCGCTAAAGATTGCGACCAATCTCACAAAAGGTTAAGATTGCGCCGTCTGGTAATTTGCATCAGGAGACGCGCTATGTTTGTCGCTCTGGTTCACATTCACATTAAAGCTGAGTACATTGACCCGTTTATCGCTGCTACGCTCGAAAATGCGCGGAACAGCATTCAGGAACCAGGCATTGCCCAATTCGATTTCATTCAGCAAGCCGATGATCCGACGCGATTTGTCCTCATCGAAGCGTACCGCTCGGATGATGCGCCCGCCCGGCACCGCGAAACCGCACACTACCTGAAATGGCGCGATACCGTTGTGGATATGATGGCTGAACCGCGCACAGGCATTCGTTATCAATATTTGCTGCGCACCTCGCCGGAATGAGGATAGGGTAGGTTAATACCATGTTTGAATTTGCTGCGCCCGCCCGCATCATCTTTGGGGCGGGAGCCTTACAGAATATCGGCTCTGTTGCCGCCCGTTTCGGCACACGCGCGCTTGTGGTCACGGGCAGCAGTCCTGTACGTGCCCAATCGCTCATTTCCCTGCTGACCGAGCACAAGATTGCTGTGACGGTTTTCAGCGTTAGCGGTGAACCGTCTGTCGAACTGGCACGGCAGGGCACACAACTTGGCCGCGACTCTGCTGCCGAGATGATCATTGCCATGGGCGGTGGCAGCGTGCTGGATACGGGCAAGGCCATTGCCGCGCTGTTGACCAATCCCGGCGACCCGCTCGATTATCTCGAAGTCATCGGGCGTGGACAGCCGATCACGCAGCAGTCCGCGCCGTTTATCGCTATTCCGACCACTGCGGGAACCGGATCGGAAGTCACAAGCAATGCTGTGCTTGCGTCAGAATCGCACCGCGTCAAGGTCAGTCTTCGCAGCCCGCTGATGCTGGCGCGTGTGGCCGTCATTGACCCCACTCTGACACATTCCTCGCCGCCCGCCGTCACCGCGCAGAGCGGACTGGATGCGTTGACCCAGGTGATTGAGCCGTTCGTTTCCAATAAGGCCAACCCGATGACGGATGCGCTGTGCCGTGATGGTATTCAGCGAGCCGCGCGTTCACTGCGACTGGCATACGAGCAGCCTGACCACGCTGCCGCTCGTGAGGATATGGCGCTGACCAGCCTTTACGGCGGGTTTGCGCTCTCGAATGCCAAGCTGGGTGCGGTGCATGGTTTCGCCGGGCCTTTTGGCGGGATGTTCGACGCGCCGCACGGAGCAATCTGCGCGCGGTTGCTGCCATTTGTCATAGAAGCTAATATTCGTGCGCTGCGAGAACGTGCGCCCGAATCAGATGCGCTTCGCCGCTACGGTGAAATCGCACGGATGCTCACGGGACACGCGGACGCCCGTGCTGAAGACGCTGCTATCTGGGCGGATGATCTCTCTACCGCGCTCGACATCGCGCCACTGGGGCGTTATGGCATTACGCCTGACGATTATCCTACGCTAATCGAGAAAGCGGCGGTTGCCAGTTCGATGCAGGGCAACCCCATCAAGCTCACCTCCGACGAAATGCGCCATATTCTGATCGCCGCCCAATGAAGCACAAGGACTACTGGCTATGAAGATCGCGTCACTCTACGGCCCGCGTGATATTCGCATTGAAGAGGGCACGGACGCCGAACCCGGCCCGGGAGAGGTGCTGCTGGACGTTACAGCCGTCGGCATCTGCGGCAGTGACCTGCATACCTACATGTACGGCAATGTTGGCGGCATCGCCAGCGATGGGCCGTTCACATTGGGGCACGAAGCCGCTGGCCGTGTCCTGGCGCTTGGCGCAGGTGTGACCACACTCAAGGTGGGCGATCGTGTTGCGATTGACCCGGCCACCAATTGTGGTGAATGCGAACACTGCCGAGCAGGTGAACCGCATCTGTGCCTCAACATGATCTTCATGGGTTTGTGGCCGCATCACGGCGCGCTGCGTGAACGCATGGTACACCCGGCCAAGTCCTGCGTCCCCATTCCTACGGGCATTTCCGATGCCAGTATCGCGCTGCTCGAACCGCTTGGTGTGGCGCTGCACGCTTCCCGCCTGGCGCAGGTACAGCTTGGCGAAGATGTGGCTGTGATCGGGTGCGGCGGTATTGGTCTGCTGCTCATTCGTCTGGCGCGGCTTGCTGGCGCGCGGCGTATTTTCGCGGTTGATCGCCACGTCTGGCGGCTCAATCAGGCTGCTCAATTCGGCGCGGATGTTATCTACAACGCTGACGAGACTGATGTGGTGGCCGAGATTATGCGCGCTACCAACAAACGCGGCGTTGATCTGGCGCTGGAAGCTGCCTGGGTGGCGGATACGACGAATATCTGTGTCGAGGTTGCCCGTTTTGGTGGCAGGGTTATCATTGTCGGTATCCCGGTCGAAGATGTTCTTACCATCAAGGCTTCGGCTGCGCGGCGTAAAGAACTGCTGATCCAGCATTCGCGCCGCATGAAGCATACTTATCCGGTGTCTATCCAGCTTGCGCTCAGCAAACAGGTTGATCTGGACTCGCTGGCGACGCATCAGTTTAACCTTGATCAGACCCGCGAGGCATTTGAGGTAGCTGGCTTGTACCAGGATGGTGTTGTTCGCGCCGTCGTGCTGCCCAATCGTCAACATGGATAGCTGCTGCGGGCAGCGCTATAATCACATCTGACGACGCATAGAGTGAGGGTAAGGTATGGAAATCCTGGGCATCGGCGGCGCGGAACTCATCGCCATTCTGATCATCATGCTGGTCGTGGCGGGTCCCAAGCGCATGATTCAGTGGGCCTACATCCTGGGGAAATATGCTGCTAAGGCACGGGCGATGTGGGCCGAGACGATGACGTACATTCAGAAGGAATTCAAGGATGCTGGCGTCGATATTGAGCTGCCGAAGGAAGTGCCCACACGCGGCAATTTGAACCGTCAGATAAACAAGCAGGTGGAAAAGGCCATGTCGCCAGTCACCAAGCCGATGCAGGAAGCACTTGACGAGACGACTTCACAGCTCAAGGATATCAAACAACACGCCACGGTTCGCGAGCCTTCCAGTAAGCCCCTTCCCGTCAAGCCGCCCACAACATCAGCCAGCGCTCCCTCTAGCAACGGCAGCGCGGACTTTGGCACCTGGTCGGGTAGGTCGTCCGACGAAGAGTCGTAAGGCCGCAGATATTCAAAAGCTTGTGTGAGTCTTTGTTCAATCGTACTGGCGGATATGCAGCAAAGTGAGGGAATATGCGACACGCAAAACGATGTAGTTGGCTGCTTGTAGTCTTGCTTTTCGCGCTGGTTGTATCTGTTGCCTATGCCCAGGACGTGCCAGTGATCGGCGCGCAGAACTGTGCTGAACCCGGCAATCTGACCATGTGGGTGTGGGACGAGAATTGGGCGCGAGTGATTGGTTCCGCCATCGACGTATGGTCAGAGAAATACTGCCCCGGCGCGACGGTTGACTTGCAGGTACAACCGTGGCAGCAGTATTGGGATCTGTTGAAGACCAATGTCGCGGGTGGCAACATGCCGGATGTCTTCAATGTTTCTCAGGATCGGTTCTTTTTCTATGCCAGTAATGATGCGCTGCTCGATTTACAGACGTATTTCGATGAGGCGGGGGTTGATACCTCAGTCTGGGGTTCTGGCATGATCGATCCTTACCGCTGGGGTGATAACGGTGATCTCTATGCTGCCCCGGTCAATTGGGATACCATCGTTATTTTCTACAACAAAGATATTTTTGACGCGGCAGGTATTTCTTACCCCAGCGAAAAATGGGACTGGTACGGTTTTGCGGCGGCGGCGGCCGCGCTGACCAACGCGGAACAGGACATTTATGGAGCGGCAGTCTACTCGGAGTATCAGTCGGGTTATCCCAACTGGATTGCCTCGACCGGCATTCCGCCCATCGTTGGCCCTGGCCGGACGCAGTGTACGCTGACGGAGACCAGCAGCCTTGATGCGCTCAACTTCCTCAAGGACCTGTATGACAACGGCTATATGCCGAGCGTCTCAATCATGGGCGGCGCTTCGGCAGATGATGCCTTTAACTTCTGGCTGGCGGGCAAGCTGGCGATGGTCAGCGCTGGTTCGTGGAAGCTGCCGACGGCTTTGGAAGAAGCGACGTTCAATTGGGACGTTGTGCGCCTGCCGCGCAATCCCGAGACTGGACGCACCCGTTCCATCGTGCATTCGGTTGGCTATGTCGCTTCGGCCAATACGCCGAACCCCGATCTGGCCGCCAATCTGATTGTCTATCTGTCCAGTGATGAGGGCCAGCGCTTTTTTGCCGAGGCTGGTGGCGTTGCTCCTGCCAATCCGGCCGTTCAGCAAATCTGGGTTGACTCGTTTGGCGATACGGAAGTCAATATTCAGGCTTTCATTGACGCGACTGAGGACTCACAGGGTGTCACGGTGTTCGATGAAATCTGGGACAAGATCAACACCGAGTTGGTCGTTAATGTCTTCGACCTGGGGGTTTCGGTTGAACAGGCCGCCCAGGACGCCTGCGACTTCATCAACACTCAGCTTTCTGCCGTTCGTTAACAGAGACGGGGAGGGGTGCGTAAGGTTTCCCTCCCTGATTTACCCGAAGTCTCAAGAAACATCATGACGATAGCCTTGAATTGGCTGGGGCGCACCCCGCTCACGCGCAGAAGGGCGCTGTGGGGATTGGCACTCGTGGCCCCGAATGTGCTTGGCCTGCTTTTCTTCTTTGGTATCCCCGTGCTGAACGCGTTCATCACGTCGTTTCAGGAATGGAACGCCATCAAGCCCCCTGTGCCCATCGGTTTCGCTAACTTTGAGCGCCTGGCGAACGACTCGGCATTCTGGCAGGCGCTGACCAATACGCTCAAGCTGCTCATTTTTGCTGTGCCCGTCGGTGTGGCATCTGCGTTGTTCGTGGCGCTCCTGCTCAACCAGCAGTTGCGTGGGCGCGGCATCTTCCGCACCATTTACTTCCTGCCAGTAGTGACCTCCACTGTTGCTGCCGCGATGGTTTGGACGTGGATTTTTCAGCCGCGTTACGGACTGGCGGGAAACCTGTTATCGCCGCTCGGACTGCGTGATTTGAATTGGCTTACACGCCCCGATCTGGTGCTCATTCCTATCGGCATCGTCATGGTCTGGCAGCGCATCGGCTTTGACATGGTGCTCTTTCTTGCCGGGCTGCAAAACATTCCGCGCCAGCTTTATGAAGCGGCCATCATTGATGGTGCCAATCGCTGGCAGCGTTTTCGTTTCGTCACCCTGCCCATGCTGTCGCCGACGACTTTCTTTATCGTCCTGCTGTCGGTCATCAACGCCTTCCAGGTCTTTGATCAGGTCTATGTCATGACAGCGCGTACCACGCGTGGCGGGGTAGGTGGCAGCGCAGTTACGCTGACCTACTTCATGTATGATCGTGGGTTCCTGAAGTCCGAGTTTGGTTACGCATCCGCGATTGCCATGGTTCTGTTCCTCATCATCCTTGGCATGACGATTCTTCAGCTTCGTCTTCAGCGCCGTTGGGTCTACTATGAATCGGAGGGCGGGGTATGAAAGCCCAACAACTCGCTCAGCCGAGCGGCTATGCTGATCTTAGCCGTCCGCTCAAACTGCTCACATATGCCATGCTGCTGGTCGGCGCATTTTCGATGGCGCTGCCTTTCGTGTGGATGGTCTCGACGGCCTGCAAACCCCCTGCCGAACTGAATACCTTTCCGATTCAGTGGTTTCCGCAGCAGCCCATGTGTATGGAGAACCTGACCGAGCTTTATGACCAGTCGCCCAACTTCAATCGCTATCTGCTGAATTCCGCCATCATGACGCTGGGGCGAACTGTTGGGCAGTTTATTACCTGTTCACTGGCTGCTTATGGGTTCGCGCGCTTTCGTTTTCCGGGGCGCGGCGTGCTGTTTGCCCTCTGTCTTGGCTTGCTGATGGTGCCGTTCCAGGCCATCCTCATCCCGGAGTACATGCTGCTCAACCGTCTTGGCTGGTTGAACACGCTGACGGCTCTCATCGTGCCGGGTTCATTTAGCGCCTTCGCCCTATTCCTGCTGCGTCAGGCTTTCCTGCAAATCCCCATCGAGTTCGAAGAATCTGCAGAACTGGAAGGCGCGAATCCGCTGCAGGTTTTGTGGTATGTCACGCTGCCGCTCTCGGTGCCCGCGCTCGCCGCCTTTGCCGTCATCACCATTCAGGCGGCCTGGAACGATTTCCTGTTCCCGCTGGTGGCCGCGAATACGCCAGAGACCCGCGTGGCGACAATTGGCATCAGCCTGCTGCAGGGCGAGCGCAACACCCCCTGGAATATCCTGATGATGGGGTCTTTCCTGGCAACATTGCCCATGCTGCTGATGTTTGTGGTTTTGCAGCGCTACTTTATCGAAGGTGTCTCGCTCAGCGGTCTGCGGACAATGCGTTGATCAATTGCTGTCGCCAGCGCTCGTGCCCGCGCGGGTGCACTGCCGACATACCCCTCTGCTGTCAGCAGTTCGCGGATTTCCTCGGCAGGGATGAGCGCTTGCAGATGAGCATCACTGCTCAATAACTCTGACAGCGGGTTCGGCTGACCCAGGCGCAGTGCTTCCCAGGCGGTCAGGCTGTGCAGCCGGATGATTTCGTGCAGTTCCTGGCGGTTGCCACCGCGCCGCGCCGCTTCCATGAGCAGTCGCTCGGTTGCCGCGAACACGCCGTAGATCTCCAGGTTGCGGCGGATGCCTTGCGGGTCGATGCGCAAGCCTGTCAGCACTTTCTGCAAACGTACAAGCATCTCGTCGGTCGCCAGAAATGCTTCCGGCAGGATCAACCGACGGTTGGCCGAGTCGTCAAGCGTGCGTTCCAGCAGGCTGTGCGCGGCATTGTCCCAGGCTACGCGGGGCAGGGCAGCCACATAACGCGCCAGACTGTCGAGGTTCTCTGCATTTATGGGGTTGCGTTTGAAAGGCATGGCCGATGAGCCAACCTGCTTGCTGGCGAACGGCTCGGACCATTCGCCAAACACGGGTGATTGTAGCAGCCGCAGGTCGAAGGCGAACTTATAGATGGTCAACGCCAGTCCCGCCAGTGCGTTCAGGACATCCCAGTCCTGCCGCCGGGGATAGGTCTGTGTCGCGATTGGGAATGCCTTCAAACCCAGTCGCCCCATGATCTCCGCTTCCATTTCCTCTGGCGTCATACGGGTGCCCGCCAGGAGTTCGTGGTACGAAGCTGCCGTCCCTACCGCACCCTTGAAGCCTTTGCCCTTCAGTGCCGCGCGGACTTGATCGAGCGCGTCATAGTCCGCCAGCAAGTCCTGCCCACAGCTTGCCAAACGGTATCCCACTGTGGTTGGCTCGGCAGGCTGTAAGTGCGTGAAAGCTATGCATACATGCTCGGCCTCGCGTTCGATCAGCCCTTTCAGCGTGGTCAGGATGTCCCGCAGTCGATTCAGGGTCAGGTCGATGCTTTCGACCATCCGCAGCGCCTCGGCATTGTCTTCAATATCCATGCTGGTCGCGCCAAGATGGATGATGCCGCCGCCGATGGCGCACTGCTCTGCATAAGCGTGAACTTCGGCCATCAGGTCATGGCGGATTTCTGCCTCGATGTCATGTGCGCGTTGCAGGTTGATGTCTTCCGCGTGCGCCCGTAAATCCTCGACCTGTTCCGCCCGTACCAAGCCTGCTTGCTGCTGTGCTTCCGCGAGCGCTACCCAGATGCGCCGCCACAAGCGCCGCTTGTGCTCCTCTGACCACAACGTGCGCATTTCTGCCGAACCATAGCGCCAGGTAAACGGGCTGACAAACGTATCGTGTGTAAATGCTTCCGACATGGGTTCATAACCTTCGCCATTTGTTGGCGGACAGCCGCATCTTGCGCGCTTTTCTGCTATCATCAGTGACACAATCTTACACCAGACACCTTACTTCATCATGCGTGACGGGGATCGCTGCTCATGAACCCCACAGATAAATATCAAAATCGGGTCAGCCAAGCCAATACGCTGTTGTGCATCGGCCTCGACAGCGACATCCGCCAGATTCCGCGCCATTATCGCGATGACCCGTTTCCGCAGTTTGCCTTTAACCGCGTCATTATCGATGAAACGCGCGATTACGTCTGCGCCTACAAGATGAACAGCGCGCTATATGAAGCGCGCGGCGACCGAGGCATGGCTGAACTCAAGATGACGGTCTCCTATCTCCAGGAACGCCATCCCAACATTGTTACAATTTGTGATGCCAAGCGCGCAGATATCGGTTCGACCAATGTGGGGTATGTCGAAGCAATCTATGACTGGCTCGGGTTTGACGCGGTAACGCTGCACCCCTATCTGGGCAAACAGGCTTTGCAACCGTTCTTGCAGCGCGGTGATAAGTACTCCATCGTTGTCTGTCGCACCGCTAATCCTGGCGCGCGTGAACTGCAAGACCTTCAGGTAGACGGTGTCCCACTTTGGCTGCATATCGCCGAGCGAGTGGCACAGGAGTGGAATTCGCGGGGCAACTGTATGCTCGTTGTGGGGGCGGCTGAACCCAGCGAACTGCGCGACGTGCGCCAGCGCGTAGGGGATATGCCGCTCTTTATTCCCGGCGTCGGGGCACAGGCGGGCAGCGTTCAGCAGGTTGTTGAGGCGGGGATCAATACGCAGCGCAATGGGCTGATCATTAATGCCTCGCGCAGCATCATCTTCGCGGAAGAACCTTGGCGTGCTGCCCGAAAACTCCGCGATGAAATCAATCAATACCGCATCAGGGGTGACAACAATGGCTGATGAACGTTTTTTGGTGACAGGCGCATTGGGCTGTATCGGCGCGTGGGTTGTTCGTAACCTTGTTCGCGAGGGCGTACCCGTGACGATCTTCGACCCTGGCGGCAGCCTGCATCGCCTGCGCCTGATCATGAGCGACGACGAACTGAACGCGCTGCCTATCATTGGCAGTGACATCAGCGATCTCGCCGCCGTCGAAAGCGCGGTGAAAGACAGCGGCGCGACGCGCATTATTCACCTGGCTGGTCTTCAGGTGCCGATGTGCAAGGCCGATCCCGCGCTGGGGGCGCGCGTCAATGTTGTTGGTACGGTTAACGTTTTCGAGGCTGCCAAACGCGCGGGTATCAACCATGTGGTCTACGCCAGCAGCATTGCTGTCTATGGCCTCAGCGAAGATTATCCCGAAGGCGCACTGGCGCACGATGCCGCGCTCAAGCCGCGCACGCATTACGGCGTTTACAAGCAGGCCAACGAGGGTACTGCGCGCATTTACTGGCTCGATGAAGGCATCAGCAGCATCGGCCTGCGCCCCTATATCGTCTATGGTCCTGGCCGTGACCAGGGGTTAACATCTGCTCCGACCAAAGCCATGCTCGCAGCTGCGTCCGGAGAGCCATACCACATCGCATATGGCGGTCGGTCGATGTACCAGTATGCTGACGATACCGCGCGTATCTTCATCCGTGCGGCCCGCGCTGCCGCGCAGAACGCTGAAGCATATAATCTGCGCGGTAGTGTTGTGCGTATGAGCGACATTGTCGCGGCAATCGAGCGTGCCGTACCCGGCATCGCAGGACAAATCACGTTTGATGACAAACAGCTTCCGTTCCCGGAAGAGATGGAAGATAAGACATTGATGAGTCTTCTGGGTGATCTGGCGTATACGTCGCTGGATGAGGGTGTGGCGGAAACGATCCGCATTTTCCAGCACGCTATTGCGGCAGGGCACTTGAGAGTGAATTAAGCGCTTGTTATAATCTTGCCTGCTGCAACCTATTGCAAGATGGATTTTGTGAGGAAATGGTGCCATGAAAAAACTTTCGTTTCTGATGATCGTGTTTGTGCTGCTCCTGGGCATGGTGTCTGTCACTGTCGCGCAGGATGGTATGATGACTGAGATTGGCCCCGGGGAAGGGCAGGTCGATATTGTCGCCTGGCCGGGCTACATCGAACGTGGCGAAACTGACGCCAATTTCGACTGGGTGACCAGCTTCGAGGCCGAGACGGGCTGTGCTGTCAATGTCAAGACCGCTGCCACCTCCGACGAAATGGTCGCGCTGATGAACGAAGGTCTCTTCGACCTCGTGACGGCCTCCGGTGATGCCAGCCTGCGCCTGATCTACGGCGGTCGTGTTCAGGCCATCAACCCCGACCTGATCCCAAGCTGGAGCACCGTTGACGAGCGCCTGCAGAGTGCCCCCTGGCACACGGTTGACGTGGATGGCGACGGTACGGTTGAGCACTACGGCACGCCCTACCAGTGGGGCCCCAATGTGCTGATGTATAACACCGAGGTCTTCCCGGAAGCCCCGACGAGCTGGAGCGTGGTGTTTGAAGAACAGACGCTGCCCGACGGCGAGTCGAATGTCGGTCGTGTTCAGGCTTATGATGGCCCGATTCACATCGCCGATGCCGCGCAGTACCTGATGTACCACAACCCTGATCTGGGAATCACCGACCCGTATTCGCTGGATCGTGATCAGTTCAATGCCGCGCTCGATCTGCTCCGGCAGCAGCGCAACCTCGTCGCCCGTTACTGGCACGACGCTTTCGTCCAGATCAACGACTTCAAGACCGAAGGCATCGTCGCTTCGGGTTCGTGGCCTTTCCAGGTGAACCTGCTCAAGGCCGAAGGTCAGCCCATCGCCAGCACGGTGCCCGTTGAAGGCGCGACCGGCTGGGCCGACACGACCATGATGCACGTCAACGCCCCGCATCCGAACTGCGCCTACATGTGGCTCGAACACTCGCTCAGCCCCAAGGTTCAGGGTGACCTGGCGGCCTGGTTCGGCTCGGTGCCTGCTGTTCCGGCGGCTTGCACGGGCAACGAACTGCTGACTGACGAAGGCTGCGCCACCAACGGCTTCGAAGATTTCGAGAAGATCCGCTTCTGGCGTACCCCGACTGCTGAGTGTGGTGATGATCGCGGTGCGGTCTGTGTGCCGTACTACGAATGGGTCACCAGCTATATCGCGGTGATCGGCGGGCGCTAACCGGCTCGTGCCAAGTCACCTTTGCTTCTCCCCTCCATAAGCGCAGCGAAATATGGAGGGCAGGTGAGGCGTTATCGCCTATCCGAATGAATTGAATTTCTCTGGGACGCCCGCGATGCCGTGTGGCGTCCCTTTCGTAAACACTGTTTTTAAGGACATGTTCATATGGACTATAAATTGTGGATTGATGGGCAGTGGGTCGACAGTCAGGGCGGCAAGCGCATGTCGGTCGAGAACCCGGTTAATGGCGCGATTATTGCTGAAGTTGTGGACGCCAGCCGGGAAGATGTTGACCGTGCTGTCCAGGCTGCCCACCGCGCTTTCTACGATGGACGCTGGTCGCGCCTGACGCCTGCCGAGCGTTCGATGGCGCTGTGGAAGCTGGCTGACCTGCTCGACGCACGCAAGGAAGAGTTTGCTCGCCTTGAATCGGAGAATACAGGCAAGCCCTATCAGTTGGTCAGCCTGGGTGGCGATCTGCCATTCAGCGTTGACAATCTGCGCTTCTTTGCCGCAGCCGCCCGTGACACGCACGGTTATACGTCCGGCGAATTCATGAAGGGTTACACCTCGATTTATCGCCGTGAACCCGTTGGCGTCGTCGGCCAGATCACGCCCTGGAACTATCCGCTGATGATGGCCATTTGGAAGATCGGCCCCGCGCTGGCAGCAGGCTGCACCATCGTTCTCAAGCCCGCGCCTGGCACGCCCCTGACCACACTGCTGCTGTCCGAATTGATTGCCGAAGCGGGTATTCCGGCGGGCGTCGTCAATATCGTCACTGGCGGCAACGAGACCGGGCAGGCGTTAGTCGAACATCCTGATGTGCGCCTCGTCAGCCTGACTGGTTCGACCAACACGGGCAAGAAGATCATGAAGACTGCGTCGGACACGCTCAAGCGCGTTCACCTGGAACTGGGCGGCAAAGCGCCGTTTGTCGTCTTTGATGATGTTGATCCCGAAACGGTCGCGGGTGTGGCGGCGTTTACCAGCACCGTCAATACCGGGCAGGACTGCACGGCGGCTACGCGCGTGTATGTGGCGGGCAGCCGCGCCAATGATGCCGTCGAAGCGATCGTCGAGGCCATGCGCGCCGTCAAGATCGGCACGCCTTACGAAGATGGTGTGCAGATGGGGCCGCTGATCTCCGGCGTGCAGCGCGAGCGCGTGCAGGGTTTCGTCGAACGTGCCAAGTCGAGCGGCGCGAAAATCCTGACAGGCGGCGCTGTCCCTGCTGCTTATGACAAGGGCTACTTCTTTGAGCCAACCGTGATTGTTGACGCCGACCAGAAAGCTGAGATCATCCAGAGCGAAGTGTTCGGCCCCGTGCTGACGATCAGCACCTTCAAGAGTGAAGAAGAAGCCGTCGCCTACGCTAATGATGTGAACTACGGCCTGGCCGCTTCGATCTGGACGCGCGACATCGGGCGTGCGCTGCGCGTCTCGTCGCAGTTGGAGTTCGGCACGGTCTGGATCAACGATCACATCCCGCTCACTTCAGAGACGCCGCATGGTGGCTTCAAGCAGTCTGGTTTCGGCAAAGACCTTTCGGCGGAAGCTGTGTCCGACTATCGCATCACCAAGCATGTCATGGTCAAGAACGCATAATGGCCGCCAAATCCGTTGCGGTCAAGCTGATTGATGTCTGCCGCTACTTTGGCGACGTCAAGGCTGTTGACCGCCTTAACCTCGAAATCTATGATGGTGAGTTCTTTTCCTTGCTCGGCCCTTCGGGGTCGGGCAAGACCACCTGTTTACGCCTGATCGCGGGCTTTGAACAGGCCACTTCTGGCAGCATCCAGTTGCACGGCCAGGAGGTTGCAGGAGTGCCGCCCTATGAACGCGATGTCAATACGGTGTTCCAGGACTATGCGCTCTTCCCGCATATGACCGTCGGCCAGAATGTTGCTTACGGGCTGATGATCAAGAATGTGCCGAAGGCCGAACGTGAGCAGCGCGTGGCCGAAATGCTCGACCTGGTTCGCCTGCCGGGAATGCAGAATCGCAAACCCAACCAGCTATCTGGCGGCCAGCGACAGCGCGTTGCCCTGGCGCGTGCACTGGTCAATCATCCGCGTGTACTGCTGCTGGATGAACCGCTCGGTGCGCTTGACCTCAAATTGCGCCAGCAGATGCAGATCGAACTCAAAGCGATTCAGCAGAAGATCGGCATCACCTTCATTTTTGTCACCCACGACCAGGAAGAAGCGCTCACGATGAGCGATCGCCTGGCGGTTTTCAATCACGGTCGCATCGAGCAGGTCGGGACTCCGGCAGAGGTCTATGAGCGTCCTCAAACGGGTTTTGTCGCGGGGTTCGTTGGCACGTCGAATTTGATCAGTGGGGCATTGGCGCAGCAGCTCACAGGCAGCGCGCAGACCTTCTCAGTCCGCCCCGAAAAAATCCGAATGGCTGCGCCGGATACATCTATTGGTGCGCAGCAGTGCTCGGCAGCGGGAAGTATCCGTGATGTCATCTACCTGGGGATGCATACGCGCTACCTTGTGCAGTTGGATGCAGGTGGCGATCTGACCGTTGTGCAGCAGAACCTTGAAACGACCTCTATGGATGTCTTGTCTGCGCGGGGAAACCGCGTGCTGCTGCTCTGGGATAAGAGTCACAATCGTCCTGTCAGCGGCGAGGCAGAAGGGTAGGGCGCGCTATGTCTTCCATGCCTGCTGCGCCCCCGCCTACGCTGCTGCGGCGCATTTCGACGTTCTTTTTTACCCGTCCTAACCTCTCGCTTGGCTTGACTCTGGCGCTGCCTGTCCTCTGGCTCGGTATCTTCTACCTGGGCGCGCTGGCGACATTGCTCATCCAGAGCTTTTTTCGCCTTGATGGTTTCACCGGGCGAATCATTCGCCAGTTCGGGCTGCAAACCTACCAGGAACTGCTGCTGCCCTCCAACCTCGACATCATCTGGCGCACCACCATCATGGCCGCCGCCGTCACCGTGACCTGTGCGCTGATCGCTTTCCCGCTGGCCTACTACGTGGCGCGTTATGCTCCGTATCGCGTCAAAGCTATCCTCTATCTGGCGGTGCTGGTGCCGCTGTGGTCGAGCTACCTGGTGCGCGTTTACACCTGGAAGATCATTCTCGCGCAGGAGGGCATCATCAGTTGGGTTGTCAATACCCTGGGGTTGGGTGGGCTGTTGGATGCCGTTTTGGGTATTGAAGGTATCGGTGGGCCATCACTCTCATTCTCACTTATCGGCACGTTCCTGGTCTTCGTCTACATTTGGCTGCCGTATATGATCCTGCCGATCAATGCCGCGCTCGAACGGGTGCCCAAATCGCTCGTCGAAGCATCCGCCGATCTGGGCGCGCCGCCCGGCTACACCTTTCGCCATGTTATCCTGCCGCTCGCCTTTCCCGGCGTGGTCGCGGGGTCAATTTTCACCTTTTCGCTCACATTGGGCGATTACATCATTCCCGGTGTGATCGGCAACTCCAGCTTCTTCATCGGCCAGGTGGTCTTCGCGCAGCAGGGTACAGCCGGCAATATTCCCCTGGCAGCGGCTTTCACTGTTGTGCCGATGCTGATCATGGGCGTCTATCTGATGGTGGCGAAACGAATGGGGGCCTTCGATGCGCTCTAATCCTCGTGACAACGCGGCCCCGCGCGCTTCGTGGGGTTTAAAAACGGCTACCGGATGTGCGCTGTTTTTCCTGCACTTTCCGATAGTCATCATCATTCTGTACGCCTTCACCATTGAGGAATCGGGCTTTACATTTCCACCCCCCGGCCTGACGACGCAGTGGTTTGGTCAGTTGCTCGGCGGGGAGACGATTTGCGAAGAACAGGCGGACGCGCCGCCGCTCTGTGCCTATAAACCTAATCGCCCTGACTTCTGGAATGCGCTCGGTCTTTCCCTCACGGTGGCTTCCCTGGCTACGGTCATCGCTATGATCCTTGGCACTCTGCTCGCCGCCGCCATCTATCGCAGCAAGTTCTTCGGGCGCGAAGCCATCAGCCTGCTGGTCATCCTGCCTATCGCCTTGCCGGGCATCGTCACGGGCATCGCGCTGCGCTCAGGTATCAGTTTGCTGGGTGTCAATTTCACTATCTGGACGATTGTCATCGGTCATGCGACATTCTGTATCGTCACGGTCTACAACAACGTCGTCGCGCGCCTGCGCCGCACCGCGCATTCGCAGATCGAAGCATCAATGGATTTGGGCGCATCGACCTTCCAGACTTTTCGCTACATCATCCTGCCCAACATTGCTACCGCGCTGTTGGCAGGGGGGATGCTGGCGTTCGCGCTCTCG
>JAEUQX010000241.1 GCA_016788625.1 Anaerolineae bacterium | reverse complement strand
CAGGTCGTGGCCTTGCAGGACACCGCGCGACCACTGCCCGACCGCCCAGGTGATATGCGCGGCGGGATAGGCGCGGCGCAGCGCTTGCAGCGTAGCAGTCGCCAGGATGACATCGCCAATGCAGCAGGGCAGCACCAGCAGGATGCGGCGCGGCGTTCCTGTGAAAGGCTGCGCGGGGAAGAGGCGGTTGAGCAAACGATAGACGATCATGGCGCACATTGTAGTGGTATCAGGCGGGCAAAGCGAGCGCCGACCCACCCGTGATTTAAGGTGGATTTAAGGTTATTTGAGCCGAGCATAACGCGAAAACAGTCCACAGCTATTAAAATGGAAGCGTTTCTTCATGCATAGATGTGGATAGAAAAGGGACTCACGCGATGAAATTGATCTTCAGGTTGTCGATGATTCTGCTGGTGGCCGCGCTCGCTGCCGGCGTTGTTCTGGCGCAGGATGACTCAAACGCCGAACCGCTGTCTGTTCCGGTCGGCGAGATCATCCGCATTCAGGGGCAGGTACTCAACACTGATGCTCTCCCATTAGCGGGCGCGGTCGTTGAAATCTGGCACACCGACGTGAACGGCCGCTACAATCACCCCGGTGACAGCGCGCCGGACGGTCTGATCGATAGTTTTCAATACTTCGGCACCGCCACGACCGATGCCGACGGCTACTACGCCTTCCAGACGCTGAAACCGGCTGCCTATGAAGGCCGCCCCACGCACATCCACGTCAAGGTCAGGATCGACGGCAGCGACGTTCTGACGACGCAGTTCTATTTCGCCGACGAGCTGGAACAGGTTGCAGCGGATGGTGTGACGCAGAATACCAACAACCTGGCGGCACTCTACCTGCAGATTTCACAGGTTAATGACGAAAATGATCTACCCGTTTTCGTGGGTGTGAACAACCTCGTCGTCGATCTCAATGGCAGCGCCGCCGATACCATCGCGCCAACGCCCGCGCAGGCCGAAGGGCCGTACTATCCCGTCGTTGACTTCTCTGGCTACGACAACGACCTGACCAGCACAGCAACCGACGACGCGCTGATCCTGCCGCTGCTGCCGGAGACGGTGACGTTCACGCTGCTCAATCTGAACACGGCGACGCCTGAGCAGCTTCTGACCATTCCGAATATGAGCAATCGCATGGTGCGCGAGTTCGAAGAGTATCGCCCGTACATCAGCATCGCGCAGTTCCGCCGCGAGATCGGCAAGTATGTGAGCGCCGAGCAGGTGGCCGCGTATGAGGCGTTTGTTTTCGTGCCGGTCAGCGCGAATGATTCGGACGCCGATACCCTGATGCAGCTTCCCGGCGTGGACGAGACGGTTGCCGCCGCGTTGATTGCCGCGCGCCCGTTCGCCTCCAATGATGCATTCTTGGCCGCGCTGGCAGGGTATGTTTCGTCCAGTGATGCCGCGCTGGCTGCTTACTACCTCGCGGCTGAAGCATGAACGCCGAGCGGCATCTGGCCCGGCTGCGGCGCTTCCTGCTCTATCTGGCAGCCTTCATCTGCGCCGGAACCATCATTGAACTGTGGCTGACGGAGCACTACACCGAAGCCCCGCAGTTCATTCCTTTCGCGATGTGCGCCTTAGGACTGCTGATGCTGGGGTGGGTGCTTGCCCGCCCCGGACGGCGTGCGCTGCTGACTCTGCGCGGGGTCATGGCGCTGGTCGCGGGCAGCAGTCTGCTGGGCGTCGTGCTGCATCTCGTCAACAACTTTCAGTTCGAGCTTGAAATCCGCCCCAACGCCGCGCCCACAGATGTGATTATGGAAGCGCTGCGCGGGGCGAACCCGCTGCTCGCGCCGGGTGTGCTGCTGTTGGCCGCGCTGCTGGCCTGGGCGGCGACAGTCGACCATCCGGCGCTCAATAACCCGTAACGCAAAAGGGCTGAACGCTTTGTGACGTTTCAGCCCTCTTCTTTTATCACGCGCTCAGCAAGCTGCTGGTTACGTGTGCACCTGAATGTCGGCAGGGTTGATGATGCCGTCGCGTTTGCCACGCTGAATCGCCAGCTTGACTTCGCCGATGGCCTTCGTCACCTCGATGCCGCGCGGGCAGGCCGGGGTGCAGTTGTAGATCGTGCGGCAGCGCCAGACGCCATCCGGCTCAGCCAGGGCGTTCATACGCTGCTGCGCCGCTTCGTCACGCGTATCGAAGATGAAGCGATGCGCCTGCACGATGGCCGCCGGGCCAACATACTGCCCGTTCGCCCAGAAGCTGGGGCAGGAGGTGGTGCAGCACGCGCACAGGATGCAGTTGGTGCTGTCGTTGATCACCTGCTGATCTTCTGGCCGCTGCAAACGTTCGCGCCCGTCGGCGGGCACCGGGCTGTTGTTGACGAAGTAGGGCATGACCGAACGATAATGCTCGAAGAACGGTTCCATATCGACGATCAGGTCTTTCAACACGGGCAGCCCCAGGATGGGTTCAAGCTGCACCTTGCTGCCCACGTTGCGGATGAGCAGTTTGCAGGCCAGCGCGTTGCGCCCGTTGATCCGCAGCGCGTCCGAACCGCAGATGCCGTGCGAACACGAGCGGCGGAAGGCCAGCGTACCGTCCTGCTCCCACTTGATGCGGTGCATCAGCTCCAGCACGCGGTCGGTTTCCTGCACATCCTTGAGCGTAAAGGTCTGCCAGTAGGGTTTATCTTTTCCCGGCACTTCCGGGTTGTAACGGCGGATGCGGAATGTAACTTCCATCGGCTTTACTCGACTTTCGATACTCCAACTTGAGCCAGAAGCATGAACGGATAGTAATTAACAACGAGTGTACCTGAAAAGCCGCAAGTGAACTATAGGGTGGCCTTATTCTCATCTTTTTGCCCTTGTGCCGCGAATGTGTCATAGTTGCCAGAAAATGTATTGTTATCGCTGGCTGCGCGCTGGCATTGAGGAAATTGATGATGCAATCCCGATCACCGCTGCCCCGGCTCCTGCTCGCCCTGACCTTGGTGCTGGCCGTCGCGCTGGCCGTCTTCGCCTTCACGCAACAGCAGCAGGCGCAGGAAGCCGCCCGGCTGGCGCAAACCGGGCAAGCGCGTGCCGAAGAACGCTACGTGACAGCTGTGGCGCTGGCGCAGGATGCTGCTGCCACACAGGTCGGCGCGGAAGCTGCGCGCGCGACCGCTGTCATTCAGGCCGCGCAGGCGAGTACCGTGCAGGCCGAAGCGCTGGCGGCGCAGGCCAGTGCCGAGTCTGGCGCGGCGGTGGCGGGCACATCCGCGGCGCAGATCGCAGCCACCAGCGGCGCGCAGATCACTGCTGCTGCCGAGACGGCCCAGGCGCAGAGCGACGCACTGGCGACCGCGCAGGCGCTCGGCACGCAGGCTGTCATCACCGCGCAGGCCGAGATGGACTTGCTGGCGACCGCAGGCGTGGACATCGCCTTCCAGCTCGGCACGGCCACCGCGCAGATTGACGAGGCGCAGTTCGGGCGCGAAGCGGCGGAAGCTGACCGCCAGGCCGCGCTTAACCTGGCATGGGCTGCCGCAACCGCGCTGGCGGATACCGAGGACAAGCTGGCAACCGCGCAGGCCGTGATCGCCGGTGTGACGGGCACGCCCACCGCACTGCCGCCCACCCCCGCCCCGCCCAGCCCAACGCCCGCCGTGACCACCGCTGCCGAAGCAACCGCGACAAGCGGCCCGCTGGTGCTGGGACGCACCTTCACCTCGCGCAACGCCAGGCTGCGCTTTGATTACCCCGATGGCTGGGTGGTCGAGGAACTCGATAACGGCTTCATCATCGTGGGCAGCAGTCAGGCGGTCTTCGAGCGCGAGGGCAACACACTTGGGTCGGGGCAGTACCAGATCGAACTGCTCGTCGGTTTGGCGGAGGGCATTCGCGGCGTCCCTGCTGGCGGCGGCGTGCCGGAAGTTGTCGAAGCGCTGCTGGGCATCCTGGCGGGTGGCAATACACCGCCCCGCATGGGACTGCCCACGGAAGTCACAGTGGGCAGCTTCAGCGGCTCACGCGTACCAGGCACGGAAGGCGCGAACCGTTTTGTGATGACGGTACTGGATATTGGCGACGGTAATGTGGCGATCGCGTTCGCCTCCAGCGCCGTTGACGAACTCGATGCTCTGCTGACAGCGCTCGACGCACTGTTGGCGACGATCATCTATAATGCGCCCTGAACCAGCACATGGTGGGCAGCATTGGAAAGGCTCGTGCGCATGAAACTCTACTTTTTCCGGCACGGAAACGCGGAAGACGCTCAGGCTCCAGAATTTGACGACTTCACTCGCCGACTGACGGACAAAGGGGTAGAGCGCACCCAGGCTGCGGGCAGTGCGCTGGTCAGGCTGGGTCTCAAACCCGCCCGGATTTACAGCAGCCCGCGCGTGCGTGCCCGACAGACCGCCGACCTGCTCGCCAAAGCGCTGGGCATGACGGTCACCGTGCGCGAAGAGGTCGGTTTCGGTTTCAACATTCAAAACATCGCCGCACTGATCAGCGACCTGGGAAACGAAGACGAGGTGCTGTTCGTCGGCCATGAACCCGATCTGAGCATCGCCATCTCGGCCTTGATCGGCGGCGGCGAAATCCTGATGAAGAAAGGCGGCATGGCACGCGTCGATCTGTTTGCCCGCACACCATTGCGCGGGGCGCTGGTCTGGATGCTGGGGCCGCGCGTCTTCGATGATCTGGCAAATGGGTGACAGCCCCTATCGAAGCGGTTAGCGCGCACAGTGTCTTGCGCGTAGAATAAAATCATTAATATGGAGTGATGAGGGCCGGATTGGGCTTATGACAGAGGCACGGATCATCGCGGGACGCTACACAGTCGGGCCGCTGATCGGTATCGGCGGCATGGGGGATGTCCACCAGGGCTACGACACCATGACGGGCGAGCCGGTGGCGATCAAGTTCCTCAAGCCGGATATCGTCGCCAGCAGCCCTTCGCTGGTCGAGCGTTTCACCCGCGAGGGCGAGGCGCTGCGCCGCCTGAATCACCCCAGCATTGTCAAGATGCTGGCGGCCGTCGAAGAAAACGGCGTCTACTGCCTGGTCATGGAGTACGTCAGCGGTGGCTCGCTCAAAGACCTGCTCGACGACGGCGCGCAGCTGCCCGTTGACCGCGTGGTCAACATCGCCCTCGATCTCTCCGACGCCCTCACCCGCGCCCACCGCCTGAAGATCATCCACCGCGACATCAAACCCGCTAACGTGCTGCTGGCCGACGATGGCACGCCGCGCCTGACCGATTTTGGCGTCGCCTACATGGGCGACCGCACGCGCGTCACCGAAAGCGGCTCGCTGATCGGCACTTACGCCTACATGAGTCCTGAAGGCTGCATGGGCGATGAACTGGACGAGCGCGCAGACATCTGGTCGTTCGGCGTGATGCTCTACGAGATGCTGGCGCGGCGTCGCCCATTCGAGGGCAATTCACCCGCCGCGGTGACCACCGCCATCATCCAGAAACCTGTCCCCGATCTGCTGCAATACCGCCCGGATGTGCCAGCGCCACTTGCCGGGATGATCTATACGATGCTGGAAAAAGATCGCGAGAAGCGCATCACCAGCGTGCGATTGATCGGCGCGCAGCTTGAGGCGTTCATCAAAGGCTCGGACACCTCTATCGACCGCATGTCGCGCCTGTTCAGCGACCCGGACAATGCGCAGATCACACCCCCGATCATAACGCTGGACTCTCTTGAAACAGACACGGAAGGCGAAGCGGGAACGCTGATCACCCCGCCGACGCCATCAAGCCCGCAGCCAACGCCCGCGCCGCTGCGTCCAACACAGCGCAGTCACCCGACCGAGCCGCTCAAGCGAGTCGTGGGTGGGCCGCGCATCTTCCTCTCGTACCGCCGCGAAGACAGCATCGCCGTCACCGGGCGCTTGTATGACCGCCTGGTGGATGCCTATGGCGAGTCGTTTGTCTTCAAGGACGTAGACAATATCCCGCCTGGCGCGAACTTCCGCCAGATTCTGGAGGACGAGATCACCAGTGCCGATGTGCTGCTCGTGATCATCGGCGACCGCTGGACGACAGCGAGCGATGCACAGGGCAAGCGCCGCCTGGACGACGACGACGACTTTGTGCGAATCGAAGTGTCAGCAGGATTGAGCCGCGAGGACATCCTGGTGATCCCGGTGCTGGTCAACAACGCTACGATGCCCAGCGTCGAAGCGCTGCCCCCTGCGCTGCACGATCTGGCCTTCCGCAACGCGGCGATCCTGCGCAATGACCCGGACTTCAACCGCGACGCGCAGCGCCTGGTTGAACAGATCAACCGAAAGATCGTGATTGTGCCGCACACATCGCGCCGCCCGATCACACGTCGTCTGGCCGCGCTGGGGCTGCTGTTCGCTGCCCTACTGATCATCGGGCTGGGACTGCTCAACTCCACTGGGATATTGAGCGGAGCCGAAAACGAAGGCACATCCGCAGTCATCGCGGTAACCCCACCCCCCGACGATAACCCGACGGCCAAGACTTATGCCGTGCTGGTTGCTGAATTTGAGCAAACGGGCGGCGAAACCGTTGATGTGGGACGATTCATCGCCCGCGACCTGGAGCGCAATATCGGGCCAGATATCCCGCTCTCGCAGATTCGCATCATCTCGCATGACGAGGTGATCACTAACCACGCAGCAGCGCTGGCGGCGGCGGAAGCCACGCGCGCCGCGGTGGTCATCTGGGGCAGTTACGACGATGATCTGATCGAAGCAGAGATTCAGGTTGGCTCGCTGGCCGAGTTCCCGTTCGTCCTGGAGACGGGCATCACCCGCGACGTGCTGGAACGCAGCGCCAACGTCACTGTGCGCCTGAACGACCCGCGCCAGCAGTCGGTCGCCGCTCAGGTGATCGGGGTGCTGGATATGATGCAGTCTGCTGATGGCGACGCGTTTGAACTGATGCGCCTGCTGGCCGTGCAGGAGCAACTGGCCGTGCGGGGGCCGGAGATCATCGGCAACAGCGTCGCCGCGCGCGCGCATCGCTTCGCCACACAGTACGTCAGCAGCACGGCGGATGGCCTGGCCGATCTCGACGCCGCGATTGCAGACGATCCCAGCAACCCGATCCTCTACGGCTGGCGCGCGGGTGCCTTTCAACGCCTGGGCGACTTCGAAAAAGCCGAGCAGGACATGAACACGGTCGACCGCCTGGGGCTGAAAGACTGGGCGATGAGCGCCTATCTGCGCGCCAATTCAGCGACGCTGCAAGGCGATATCCCACTGGCGATTGACCTGTATACGCGCGCGATAGAGGTGCGACCGGATGACTGGTTTGGCTACAATATGCGCGCGGCGATGTACTACCTGAGCGGCGATTACGAGAGAGCCAAAGCCGATTTCGCGAGCAGTTTTGAACGTAATCCGACGGCGAATTTCCCCTACGTGCTCTCCGCGGTGCTGGCCTTGCGCGAAGGTCGCATCGAGGACGCGCGCGCCTACCTGAACACGATTACCAGCGTGGAGATGTTCAGCCCATCGCTTGCCAGCCGCCTGATGGAATCCGCTTTTGGTACGCAGAACAACGACGATTTCATCTTTGGCCCGATGCTCTCCGCGCTGGGCAACTATGTGCTGAAGCAGTATGACGCGATGCTGGCGGACACCAACACCGCGCTGGCGATTGACGACCAGAACGGCGACCTGTGGGTGATGAAGGGTTTTGCCGAGTGCAATCTGGGACAGTACGCCGAGGCTGAAGAGTCCTACACCCGCGCCATCGAGATGACGCCTGAAGAGCCGTTCGGCTATGTGGTACGCGCCGATGTGCTGCTCAAGCAGGGCAAACTGCCGGAAGCACTGCTGGATATGACACAGGCACGCAATCTGGCAGCCGCCCAGGCCATTCCCAACGACATCGTGACCTATCTCGACGCTGGGCTGCAAGGCGAGGTGGGCTGCGAGAACTTCTTCGAGTGGCAGCCGTCCGGGTAGGCTTCCGCGTGCGTTGCTCCTGCGCCGCAAACATTGTTATGCTATAGGCTTGATTTTCAACTGGCAGGTAAATATCATGCCCTTCTTTGATCTGTCCCTCGAACAACTGCAAACCTACCGACCCGCCCGCAGCGAACCCGCCGATTTCGACACCTTCTGGGCAGAGACGCTGACCGCTGCCCGTGCCCAGGCCGCGCCCCCCAGCTTCACGCTCGTGGATGCGGGGCTGGCGCTCGTCGATGTGTACGACGTGACCTTTTCCGGCTACGGCGGCCAGTCGATCAAAGGCTGGTATCTGCGGCCTGCGCGCACGACCGAGGCGCTGCCCTGTATCGTCGAGTTCATCGGCTATGGCGGCGGGCGCGGTTTCCCGCACTCCTGGCTGGACTGGTCAAATGCGGGCTTCGCGCACTTCATCATGGACACACGCGGACAAGGCAGCGCATGGCGGCGCGGCGATACGCCGGATCTGCCGGATGGCGCGAATCCGTTTACGCCGGGTTTTATGACGCAGGGCATCCTCGACCCGCGCACCTACTACTACCGCCGCGTGTTCACCGATGCGGTGCGTGCCATCGAGACGGTAAGCGCTCGTGCAGACGTGGATACCACGCGCATCGCTGTGACAGGTGGCAGCCAGGGGGGCGGCATCTCGATTGCGGCGGCGGGGTTGGCAGGCGCGCAGGTGGCGCTGTGTATGCCCGACGTACCATTCCTCTGCCACTTCCGCGAGTCGGTCGGCAAGACGGACGCGCATCCCTACGAAGAGATCGTGCGCTACCTGAGCATTCACCGTGAAAAAGTAGAGACGGTCTTCAGTACACTGGAATACTTCGATGGTATGAACTTCGCGCCGCGCGTGCAGGCGGCCTGCCTGTTCAGCGCCGGACTGATGGACACGATCTGTCCGCCATCCACCGTCTTTGCGGCCTATAACCATGTCACGACGCGCAAAGCCATCAAGACCTACGCCTATAACAACCATGAGGGTGGCGCGGATATGCACTGGCTTGAGAAGCGCCGCTTCGTCCGCGAGGCGTGGGGACGCTAGAAGCAGCAAGCTGTGATGAGCGATGAACAGGATGCACGGTGACCCACTGCATCCTTTTATGTCTGTCGTAGGGACACGCTGCGTGTCCCTCTTCGCCCTTTAGCTATCGACTTACTCTGTGGCGAACCTTGCTGTCATTCCTCGCCTTCAGCCGCGCCTTCGTCCGCCTCGGCCTGGCGTCCGCCCAGCTCGCGATCGAGGATGAACAGTCCTTGCGCCGAGTCGCCAATGCGCTTCAAGTCCTGAATCACAGCGTCTACGTTCGCTTCTTCCTCGACCTGCTCATCCACGAACCACTTGAGGAAGCTCTGGGTGGCGTGGTCGCGCTCAGTAATCGCCAAATCCATCAGGTTGTTGATCATGCCCGTGACCATTTGTTCATGCTTCAGGGCCGCCTCGAACACCTCCAGGACGCTGCTCCACTCGTTCTTCGGCCCGTCCAGCGGATGCAGCAGCACGCGCCCGCGCCGGTTGTTGATGTAGGTGTAGAACTTCATGGCGTGCGTGCGTTCTTCCTGCGACTGGATGTGCATCCAGTTGGCGCAGCCCGGCAGATTCTCCGACTCGAAGTAAGCGGCCATCGCCAGATACTTGTACGATGCGAGCAGTTCGGCATTGATCTGCGCGTTGAGCGCGTCCTGTATTTTTTGACTGAGCATGGTTTATCACTCCAATGTTGCTGAAGTTTTATATTCGTGCAGCAGCTTGCGCAGTGCATCGGCATATACGCTGTAGATCGACTCGTTGAACAGCACGAAGCGCACCAGGTCGAAGGCGGCGAACTGCGAGATGAAGTCGCAGACCGTGCCCAGCGCGATAGGCGCGGCTTCTTCCAACGGGTAGCCATACGCGCCCGTGCTGATCGACGGGAAGGCTATCGAGCGGATGCCGTGTTCCCGCGCCAACTCCAGGCTGCGGCGGTACGCGCTGGCGAGGAGCTGCGGCACATTCGGATCGTCGGATTGGTAGATTGGGCCAACAGCGTGAATCACGTATTGGGCGCGCAGACGGTAGCCTTTGGTAATGCGGGCGTCCCCGGTCGCGCAGCCGCCCAGTTGGCGTGTCTCCGCCAGCAGTTCCGGCCCCGCCGCACGGTGGATGGCGCCGTCCACGCCGCCGCCGCCAAGCAGCGAGGAGTTGGCCGCGTTGACGATGGCTGCCGTATCTTGTCTGGTAATGTCACCCTGTAGCAGTTCGAGTTGCGTTGTCTTGATCTGAGCGCGCATGGCTGCGTCCTCATGAATCTTGATGTGTACTTTACATGGGCTTGACCTATTGTAGTGATATTTAACCCGCTGTGCAAAAGTCTTGAGTCCCAGCCCTGCCCGGTGGTACGATACTGCGCCGTTCAACCATTTGGATAGGAAGCACCATGCAAGCATTGACTCCGGCAGATGTGCAGGCGGCATTAGACCGTTTCGGCTTCGACATCCAGATTCGTTTTTTCGAGGACTCGACCGCCACATCGCAGCTTGCGGCGGATGCGATTGGCTGTGAACTCGGCCAGATCGCCAAAAGCATCTGCTTTCTGGTTGAAGACAAACCCGTCGTCGTCGTCGCGAGCGGCGATCAGCGCGTGGATGACCGCAAGCTGGCCGCGCACTTCAACGTCAGCCGTAAGCGCATCAAGGTCGCCACCGCCGAACAGTGCCTGGAACTGTACGGATACGCGCCGGGGGGCGTGCCGCCGCTGGCCTATCGCACGCCGGGCGTGATCAGCCTGCTGGACGATTCGCTGCAGCGCTACGAGCAGATTTTCGCAGCGGGCGGGGCACACAACGCCATCTTCCCGCTGACCATCGCGCAGCTCGTCACGGTCACGGGTGGCACGTTCATTGATACCAAACGCGATGCTGCCGCGCCGAGTGAGTGAGAAAACGTAGTTGTGAAAAGCGACATCACAGGGCAACTGCGCCTCAGAAACCTCAGCCCCCTCTCCAAGAGGCGAGGGGGAGCAAAATATGTCTCTGGAAGTCGCCCCTCCCCCTGAAAGGGCTGCGAGCGACTCAAGCGAGCGTTAGGGGTGAGGTTCAACAGACGCAGTGGCGCACTGGAATTCACAAGCACGCTCTCGATTTTTTTTACGCCAACCCATTGTGACTCCCGGTAAGATGTATAGGGAATCGCAGTTTTGAGGATGAAACCATGCCCCGTCGCGCCGTGCTGACCTTCGTTTTGCTGCTGCTCACGCTGCTGCCGCTGTCCGCGCAGGAAACCAGCCTCATCGGCCCGTATATCTACCCACCGGGCGTCAACCCGCTCACCGGGCTGGAGGTCGATGACCCGACGCTGCTCAACCGCCGTCCGCTGCTGGTGAAGATTTCCGATTATCCGGCCATCGTGCGGCCACAGTCCGGGCTGAACCAAGCCGATATTGTCTGGGAGCATCTGCTGGCGGGCGGCGTCACGCGCTTCAGCGCCATCTATCTGGGGCGCGATGTCGAGAAGGTCGGCCCGATTCGCAGCGGGCGTTTGATCGATTTTGAACTGACGCGCATCTACCGCTCGCTGTTCGTCTATTCTGGCATGGCACAGGGCACCATTGATGTGCTGCGTGGCGATGGGCTGGTCTCGTCACGCGCCATCGGCGGCTCCGACCCCTGCCCGGCGCTGTGCCGTTACCCGCGCGAGGGCGTGGCGCTGGAACATACCCTGTTCGGGGATACCGCCGCGCTGCGTGAGCTGGCGATAGAGCGTGACCGCGATGTGACGCCGGAGCCAATCTACGGCATGGCCTTCAGTGAAGCGCTGCCGGAGGGCGGCCAGGGCGTGATGGGCATCAACGTGAATTATGCCGAGACGCAGATCGAATGGCGCTACAACGCCGAGACCGGGCGCTTTGAACGCGGGCAGGACGGCGAAGCCCAGATCGATGAATACGATGGCCAGCCCGTCAGCGCTGACAATGTTGTCATCCTGGAAGAAGAACACACCGTGCAACCGAAGGTCAGCGACGGCTACTGGGGGCCGGGTGACTTCGCTTTCTCGGTCAACTTCATTGGCAGCGGGCGCATCTTCCTGCTGCGCGACGGGCAGTACTTCGAGGGCGAGTGGCGGCGGGAAGAACGCGACGAGCCGCTGAGTTACTACGACATGCAGGGCAACATCCTGCCGTTCAAACCAGGGCGCACGTTCATCAACCTCGTGCCGCGCTGGATTGACGGCTACCAACTGACATTCTTCCTGGAGGATGCGCCGGAAGTCTCGGTGCAGGGCACGCTGGGCATCAACATGCGCGTGGGGCCGGGCGATGCCTATGTCGCGCTCGATGTAGCTTACCCTGGCGATACCTTCATGCTGACCGGGCGCAATAAGGCGGCAGATTGGGTACAGCTCATCCGTGACGGCCAGGGCGCGGTGTGGATGCAGCCGGATGCGCTGGGACTGAGCATTTCCGACATCCTGTCACTGCCCATCGTGCGACCGACCAACGAGCGCTGAGGGGCAGCGAATGCCCCCTCCCGCCGTGCAACTGCGACCTGTTGCGCGCACCGATGCGGACTACGAAACACTGGTCCGCATCGATAGTCAGGTGTGGTGGGCGATTGTGCCCGACATGCCGACCTCGGAGGAATTCATCACAGGGACGATTCATTACAGTATCGTCTCTGTGTTGAACAATTAACCCTGGGCTATTAGCAGCAGCACTCGAAAGGTACTGCCTGATCCCTCGGTGCTTTCCACCTCAATACTGCCGTCGTGCATTTCAATGATCTTCTGGGCAATCGAAAGCCCCAGGCCAAACCCCGGTGTGCTGTGGGCCTCATCCTGACGCCAGAAGCGTTCGAAGATGTGCGGCAGCGCCGCGGCACTGATGCCGATGCCCGTATCCCGGATGGCAATCACCGCCCTATCATCGTCGCGATACGTTTTGATATGAATGCTGCCGCCCTCGGGGGTGAAGCGCATGGCATTATCCAGCAGATGATTGAGAGCCTGCGCCAGCCAATCCGCATCCACGCACACCGGCGGCAGGGTATCGTCCGGCTCGAACTCCACCGTCTGCTTGGCCTTCTGCTGCGTGGTGGCGCTGATCTGGCGCAGCAGGTTGTTGATGGAAATGAGCTTCTTTTGGAAAGAAATGCCGCTGTCCAACTGCGCCATCGTCAACATCATATCGACCAATTGGCGCAGTCGCAGCGTTTGTTCTTCTACCTGGATGGCGTATCTGCTACGCCGGGCTGGATCATCCACCCGCGCCATCAGGTGAACGGCGGTGTTCACAATTGCCAGCGGCGTGCGGAGTTCGTGCGATGCCGTCTGGAT
>JAEUQX010000201.1 GCA_016788625.1 Anaerolineae bacterium | reverse complement strand
CTCCAACTGGTCGCCAAAGAACATCTGCACCAGGAATGGCTCGCGATGGACAGGCAGCGGCTGCTCGCCATGCAGCCAGCGCAGTAGTTCGGCGCGCCCGGCCTCGGTGATGTGGTAGACCTTGCGGTTTGGGTGTTCTTCCTGAATTTCCAGCGTGCTTTGCACCCAACCGGCCTCGGCCATGCTGCTCAGCGTGCGGTAAATCTGCGCCTGGTCAGCCTGCCAGAAGTGCGCGATGGTGCTGTCGAAAGCGCGGTTCTTCAGGTCATAACCCGTCATCGGCGCGTGGGTCAGCAGCCCCAGAATAGCGTGTGGTAAGGACATGTTCGTTCTCCCGATTGTGACATCTGTCATCATACAGCGCTGCAATTTGTGCGCAACGCAGCATGGCAATACAGCGTATTATATATGACAAGTCTTATATCAGCGAGGCAAAATCCATGACTACGACCACCATTCCGAACCGGCCCCCATTTGTGCTGCGGATGCTGATCAAGGCGCAAAATCCGTTCATGAAATGGCTGCTGCGCTCCTCCAGGCACACCTCAGTCAGCGACAAATACCTGTTGATCACCCTGACCGGGCGCAAGAGCGGCAGGGTTTACACCATACCCGTGCAGTATGCCCAGGACGGAGAACACCTCTACATCGTCACCAGCGAAAGCTATACGTGGTGGAAGAACCTGCGCGGCGGCGCACCTGTACAAGTGCATCTGCGCGGCAGAGACTACAACGGCTATGCCATAACCTCCAGTGATCCGCAGACGATCAGCACGGCCCTGGGTCACATCTACCCCAGCCTGATCGCCGAGAAGCACACCCGCTCCGCGCCGGGCAAAGTCGCGATCACAATCACACTGCAATCAGCCTAAGGCGGCGGGAAGTAAGGCCGAGCAGGTTGGGCATGTTGCCCCTGGCCGGAAATGAATAAGGGCGCGGAACCATTCCACGCCCTCATCTGTTCATTCCATCGGGGAAACCTGGCAGATCACCCCTGGCCTAGACCTATGATTAATAGCGACGGTCGCCGCCTCGGTCGCCACCACCGCCGCGATTGCCACCGCGATCACCGCCTCGGTCGCCACCACCACCGCGATTGCCGCCGCGATCACCACCCCGGTCGCCGCCACGATAGCCACCGCCGCGATTGCCGCCGCGATCACCACCCCGGTCGCCACCGCCGCCACGACGGTCACGGGAACGGGCTTCCTCTGCCGTCCAACCTTCGAGGACGGCCTGACGACTGAGACGCACCTTGCCATCGTCAATCGAGATGACCATGACCATGATCTCGTCACCCAGGCTCACCTCGTCGGAGACCTGCGCCACGCGGTAATCCGCGAGCTGCGAGATATGCACCATGCCTTCCTTGCCCGGCAGGAACTCGACGAACGCGCCGTAGCTTTCGACGCGCGTCACCCGCCCGGTGTAAATCTTGCCGATTTCGGCATCTTCGGTCAGGCCGCGAATCTCGTCCACAGCGGCGGCGGCAGCGGGACCGTTGACGCTAGAGACAAAAATCGTGCCATCTTCCTCGATGTCGATCTTCGCGCCCGTACGTTCCTGGATGCCGCGAACCATCTTGCCGCCGGGGCCGATCACCGCGCCGATCTTCTCGACGTCGATCTTGATGGTGATAATGCGCGGCGCATAGTCGCTCAGTTCGACGCGCGGCTGCGGAATGGCTGTCTTGATCACCTCGAGGATTTTCATGCGCGCATCGTGCGCCTGGTTCAGCGCCTGAGTCATGATCGCGTCGGAAACACCCGTGATCTTGATGTCCATTTGCAGCGCGGTGATGCCCGCTTCCGTGCCCGCGACCTTGAAGTCCATGTCACCCATGTGATCTTCAAGCCCCTGGATGTCGGTCAGGATAGCGACCTTGTCGCCGTCCTTAATCAAACCCATCGCGATACCTGCGACCGGACGCTTGAGCGGTACACCTGCATCCATCAGCGCCAATGTACTGGCGCAGACGCTCGCCATTGACGTGCTGCCGTTTGAACTCAGCACTTCGCTGACGACGCGCAGAGTATACGGGAACTCATCGGCGGGTGGGATCATCGGGCGCAGGGCCGCTTCGGCCAGCGCGCCATGACCGATCTCGCGACGCTTTGGCCCACGGAGCGGGATGGCCTCACCCGTGCTGTAGGGCGGCATGTTGTAGTGATGCATGTAGCGCTTGTTGTCTTCCGGGTTCAGGCCGTCCAGCTCCTGGGCGTCACCGGGCGTACCCAGCGTCGCAATCGAGAGCACCTGCGTCTGCCCGCGCTTGAACAAGCCAGAGCCATGCACACGAGGAATGATGCTGACTTCGGCAGCCAGCGGGCGAATCTCGGTGTGCGAGCGGCCATCCGGGCGGACACCGTCTTCCAGGATACGGCGGCGCACTTCTTTCTTCACCAGATCAGAGAAGGCTTCACCCGCCTCGTCCGCGCCAATCGCGTCTTCCGGCGCGGTCAGCGCGTCATCCGCTAGGCCATAGAGCGCGACCACTTCTTCCTTCAGGGCGTCCAGCGCTTCGCTGCGACCCACCTTGTCGGTCTTCTCCACCAAAATCTGACGGATGCGTTCGCCCGCGCGTTCCTGCATCTGGGCGGCCAGCGCGAGATTCGTCTCCGCGCCGGTGTAGCTCGATTTGGGCTTGCCGACCTTTTCGCGCAGTTCGTTGATCGCCGCGATGACGGGCTGCATACTGTCGTGCGCCAGCTTGAGCGCCTTCAGCATGATATCTTCCGGCACTTCTTGCGCCGCACATTCGACCATGTTGATCGCTTCTGCCGTGCCCGCTACGCGCAGATCGAGCGTGCTGTTCTCCATCTGGGCAATCGTCGGGTTAACGACCAGTTCGCCGTTGATCAGGCCAACGCGTACACCCGCCACCGGGCCACCCCAGGGCACGTCGGAGATATGCACCGCAGCGCTGGCGGCGATCAGGCCAAGCATGTCGATATGATGTTCGTGGTCGGCACTAAAGGCCATCAGAATCACCTGCACCTCATTGCGCAGGTCATCCGGGAACAGCGGACGCAGCGGACGGTCGATCACGCGCGACGTCAGAATCGCCTGCTCGGACGGGCGACCTTCGCGGCGGAAAAAGCTGCCGGGGATACGCCCTGCTGCGTACATCTTCTCTTCATAGTCAACACTCAGCGGGAAGAAGTCGATGCCAGGACGCACCGAACGACTCATTGTGGCGGTGGCGAAAACGGTGGTGTCGCCCGCGCGCACCAACACGGCCCCGCCTGCCTGTTCTGCGAACTTACCCGTCTCCAAAGTGATCTCATGATCACCCAGGCGGACACCAATGCGGTGTACGATACCCATTGGCGTGGTTTCTAACTGTATACTCACATCATCCTCCAGAAAAACCAACGCCCGGCAGCCAGGGACTGGAACCTACAGCTAAACATATTAGCTGCACGCTCCAATTCCTGCACAACCGGGCATGTACGGAAAGGATGTTCCACCTTGGAACATCCCAGGGAAAACATACAGTGATCGTCCTTGTTAACGACGCAGCCCCAGCCTGCTGATCAGATCGCGGTAGACATCGGGCTTGGTCTGGCTCAGGTACTTCAGGTGGCGGCGGCGCTGACCGACCAGCTTGAGCAGTCCCCGGCGCGACCCTTCGTCATGGCGGTGGGTGCGCAGGTGTTCCGTGAGCTGGTTGATGCGCGTGGTCAGCAGTGCGACCTGCACTTCAGGCGACCCGGTATCCTTCTCGTGCCGGGCGTGCCCCTGAATGATCATTTCTTTGTCGTGTTTTGCGATTGGCATGGGTTCTCCGTCCCTCGTTGAGTCACCAGATGTGCCGGACAGGGGGCGCATCGGTCAAGTATTCGTTGTGGGCATTATAGCAGACGCCCTATCCGCTCACAATCCTCACAATCGGGGGGGGGTAATCCGAATGTGGGGCGAGATTATCCACACAGGCGGATGACCAGCACGTACGCCTCATCCACCTCCATACGAGCATTTCTCGCCTCACTTCGCCCGGTGCGAGTCCGCCACCAGATTGACGGTGTGATGCGTGCGGAACAGGCTGTACTGCCCGACGCGACCCGGCACGGCATTGAGGACGTTTTCCGTTTCCATGATCGAAAACCAGAAGTCCAGATCCCATTCTCCGCCTGGGTCCAACTGCCGCACAGTCTGATCGGAGATCGGCAGGTTTCGTTCGTAGAGCGCCAGCAGCAACCGCACAAACGTATCGCGCTGCGACAGGATATCGCTGCACAAGGGTGAATTCAGGTTGAGCGAGATACCCTTGGTCATGAAGTCGCTCTGCGGATTTTGGTACTCGTTGATATCCGCGCCATCGTTTTCGCTGAGATACTCAACAGCGCGCTGGAAGGCCATACCCGTGTCGAACAGGCGCAGCCGCCGATGCAGGCTGCCCAGAGGGCACCATGTGAAATTGCGGAAGCTGGTGAATTGCTCGACGCTGATCACCACCCGGCGCACCATATCGGCCGTCTCAGGGCTATTAGCTTCCAGTTCTTCGAGCGAGATCCCGGCCCAGTTGGGGGTATCGGCGGGTTCGTCGTCTGTGCGCTGACGCGGCACAGGCGCTTCCATGTCGGCCTGCAGCTTGATCACCGGCACCAGGTCTTCGGGATTGTGGCGATGCGGCAGCAGTTCACGCACCAGCACCTGCTCACGCACAAGGCAGTCAATCCACTCGGAGCGCCATTGATCACTGTAGTTAAAGCCGGGGCGGTCGAGTTCGCGATCCATCGCCAGGCCTTTGAGCAGAAAGCCGTAATTGACGTATTCCCAGCCGCGCACCGAAAGGGTGTTCAGCACGCGTACGACGATGCGGTCGCGGATCAGCCGCGTCTTTTCGACAATCGGATGGTTGCCTACCAGCATGACCATGCCATTGGCAGAAACTGCCTTGAGCAGACCGAGAGACATGGCCTGCGAGACGAGATCTTCGCCGCGCTGACGGCTGACCACCGCGCCAACATCCTGAAGCTGATCGACCAGTTGATGCACAGACATCAGCTCACTTTGCAGCGCCTTTGCCAGACGGTCGAACTGCACAATCACGCTTGACCACTGTGACGGGGTGAAGGCTGCCGCACTGGCGCCTTCGCTGTAGGCCGCCACGCTGAGCGACTGGTGCGTTTGCAGGTTGGTGAAGTCTTCGATGTACTCAACCGTCAGGCCGGGATTGTTCTCCAGTTGACGGCTGGTGCTGCCGCGCACACCCCAAACAATAACCTGCTTGTTGCGCGCACGCAGTGAATTCAACACCTGGTTGAAGTCGCGGTCACCGCTCGCCATGATCACTACGTCCGCGCCATCGGTGTGGCTGGCGTCGGTGATCACATCGCGGGCGATGCGCATGTCGGCGCTGTTCTTGCCCGGCAGGTTGAACACCGGGTCGATGTTCGCCAGCATCAGGCGGCTGGGCGCATCGTCGGCAATCTCGCGCCCCATCGAGTCGACCAGCGGCGGCAGACTGCCACGCTGCCCCCAGGGCGCATAAGCGGCCATCTTGACGACCTGCCCGTGAGCCTTCGCCTGCGTGACAAAACGCTCGATCAGATGGTCGAGATCGACGACAAAACCCTGTTCATTCAGGCTGATGGCGATGTTCTCGAAGTCCACATAGACCGCAACATTCTTGGTCTGGATGCCCAACAGCGATTCAAGCGGCTGGTAGATCACCTGATTAGCGAACTCTGTGCCCTGCAGAATATTCTCTGACCCCCACATACGCACACGAGCGTTGCGGGTCGTCCGCACCCGGCGCACAAGCGGCGTCAGGTCGGGGCTAGAAGTTGCCAGGATCAATTCATCGACCGGTTCCGGGTCAAATGAGAAGTAATGAACGATCAACGCGTCCGCCAGGCTTTCGCGCAGCGGCATATCAAACACGTCGTATCCCGATGCACGGAAAATACGCTGATAGTTGGCACCGGCCGCGCCGTGTGCACCCCAATTGGAGACTGCAACGGCCTTCAGGCTGTCGGCACTGATCAACCCGGCGGCCAGTGCTGCACCTCCACGCAGACCTACTGCTAATTCCTGCAAGTCGAGCGAAATACCCCGTGCCCGGAAGCGCTGAAGTAAATCGTCAACATCTACTATGAGATAAGCTGCCATTTCTCACCTTAAACGACAAAACCACCTGATCCGCTTTCGGTCGGTGGCACGTGGCATTCAACATTTTTCAGTTTTATCGCCCGTTTTCACCAAAAGTATTTGTTGAACAACAACATTTTTAATGCAAGACTATATTGATATCCTGTTGCACCTCACCATCCTCCCTCGACATATTATAGGTCAGCTTTTGGGATTTTGGTGTATTGATATTTCAACAATGATTATATCTCACACGGCTCTAATCATCGTTGAAACGTTTCCATTGTAAACCAAGATTGTTAACTTTGTGTGATATTTCCCAACCGCTTGGGTTAGAGTTCAATGATAACACGTTTTAGCATCAATATGCCCTGGCAAACAGCGCCACCTGTTCAGCCTGTGCGCCGCTGTAGAAACACACACCATTTCCGCCCGGCTGCTCAAACGGGAAGCAGCGAATCGTCGCGCCTGTCTCTTCTTTGATGCGCGCTTCGTCGTCGCCCGTGCCGCCCCACCAACCGCGCGCCCAGCCGCCCGCTTCGATGACCTGTTTGAGCGCGTCATAGCTGTTCACATCATGAATGTTGGCGTCGCGGAAGACGGTAGCCTGCTGGAGCATGTTGGCCTGGATGCTCTTGAGCAAATCCTGTACGCGCGCCACGATACCTTCCTGCGGCACGAACTGCTTGCCCTCTTTGCCGGGAACATCGCGCCGTGCCAGCGCTGCTGTACCGTTTGCTACGTCTTTCGGGCCGATCTCCAGCCGCGCCGGGACGCCGCGCATCTCCCAGTCATTGAACTTGAAGCCCGGCGAAACCCCTTCGCGCTTGTCAACCGTTATACGGATATTGGCGGCCAGAAGTTCCTGGCTGATGCGCCCAACCGCTTCCATCACCGCGCTCTTTTCGTCGTCATTCTTGTAGATCGGCACGATCACCAATTGGAACGGCGCGACCGTCGGCGGCAGGCGCAGTCCTTTGTCGTCGCCGTGTGTCATCACAATCGCGCCGATCATGCGCGTGCTGAGTCCCCATGAGGTCGTCCAGGGATTCTGAAGCTGGTTGGCTTCGTCCAGGAACTTGATGTCGAACGCTTTGGCGAAGTTCTGCCCCAGGTTGTGACTCGTGCCAGATTGCAGCGCGCGCTTGTCGCCCATCATGGCTTCAATCGTATAGGTATAGAGTGCGCCGGCGAACTTCTCGCGGTCGCTCTTCTTGCCCTTGACCACCGGGATAGCCGCGTCGGTGATGGCGAAGTCGGCATAGACGTTGAGCATCTGCATCGTCTCGGCCTCGGCTTCTTCAAACGTAGCGTGGGCAGTGTGCCCTTCCTGCCACAGGAACTCGGTCGTGCGCAGGAACGGGCGCGTCCGCAGCTCCCAGCGCACCACGTTGGCCCACTGGTTGATCAGCAGCGGCAGGTCGCGGTACGACTGAATCCAGTTCTTGAAACTCTCCATGATGATCGTCTCAGACGTGGGACGCACGACCAGCGGTTCTTCCAGTTCCTTGCCGCCCGCAATCGTCACCACTGCCAGTTCCGGGCTGAAGCCTTCGACATGCTCGGCCTCGCGCTTGAGAAAGCTCTCCGGGATGAACAGCGGGAAGTAGGCGTTCTGGTGCCCAGTCGCCTTGAAGCGTCGGTCTAAGCCGCCCTTGATCGCCTCCCAAAGTTCATAACCATACGGCTTGATGATCAGACAGCCGCGCACGGGCGAGAGATCACACAATCCGGCCTTGTAGACGATCTCGTTATACCAGGCGGAGAAATCAACGCTCTGTGGGGTGACAGCCTGAGTCGACATGCAGTGAGTCCTTGTGAACAATGGAACAGGCAACACGCGCATTATAATCAACAGGATGCCAATTGTGTCGGGTCAGTTCTCCAGCGCGGCAGCTTTCCGCTACAATAGACCGCAGCAGCGATTTACCAAGAGACGACGGATACCCCAACGATGCCCGCCCAACTGCAACTCGCCCTGGATGGCGATCTATCCAACGCACTACACATTCTCAAAGCCGCCGCCCCTCATATCGATATTGTCGAGGCAGGCACGCCGCTGATCTACCGTGAAGGCGTCCGCGCATTGGCGGCGCTGCGGCAGCACTTCGCCGGTCAGCTTCTAGCCGATCTCAAGATTATGGACGCGGGCGCGGAGGAATCAGGCATCGGTTTCGCGGCAGGCGCGGACTGGGTGACCGTGCTGGCGGTGACGCAGAATCGTACGATCTCCGGAGCGGTGCAGGCTGCGCGTGACAGTAGTGGGCGCGTCATGGCCGATATGATGCAGGTGAGCGACCCCGTGTCGCGTGCGCATGAACTGCTGGCACTGGGCTGTGACATGCTCTGCGTCCACACCGCCTTTGACCAGCAAAGCACCGGAGGCAGCCCGCTGGAAACACTGCGCCGCCTGCGAGAAGCGCTGCCCAATGCGCCGCTGGCCGTCGCCGGGGGCATCAGCAGCGATAACCTCAGCGCGCTGCTCGCCTATCGACCGCAGATCGTCGTCGTCGGTGGGGCGATCACCCGGCACGCATCCCCCGCTACAGCCGCTCAAACCTTACAGAACATCATCAGGAACTTTGAATGAACAGCTACAGCACACTCGTTGATCTGGTCACGGGCGAAGTCAGCACAGCGCTGCGGGCGGTCGACCCGGCTTCGCTCGACGCGCTGCGGGCAGCACTGGGCAGCGCGCGGCGTGTTTACTTGGTAGGCAAAGGGCGCTCCGGCCTGCTGATGCGCGCTTTCGCCATTCGTCTGATGCACCTCGGCCTGACCGTGCATGTGGTCGATGAACCCAGCACCCCGGCCATCGGCGCAGGCGACCTGCTGGTGATCGGGTCGGGTTCGGGACGCACAGCGTCGTTGGTCGGCTACGCGGAGAAGGCCAGCAGCCTGGGCGCGAAGGTAGCGCTGATCACGGCCTACCCCGACTCTCCTGTTGGCCAGCGCGCGGGCGTAATCGTCCGCATCCCCGCCCCCAGCGTCAAGGCAGGCGAGGCGACGGCGAGCGGTTCCGCGCAGCCGATGGCGAATCTCTTCGAGCAAAGTCTGATGCTGCTGCTGGACATCGTGACGATTCAGATGATGCACGAGCGCGGCCTGAGCGAAGCCGAGATGTTCGCCCGGCACGCCAACCTGGAATGACGCGCCAGAAATCATACAGCGAACAATCACACCCTAGCACACTGTATATCAAGAGCGCATACCCATAAGGAGATTGCTCTATGCGCATTACACTCATCGGTTTTGGCTCGCGCGGCGATGTGCAGCCGTTCGTAGCGCTGGCAAAAGGCTTGCAGCGGGCGGGGTATGAAGCGACCATCGCTGCCGGAACAAATTTCCAGGCGTGGATCGAGGGCGAAGGACTAGGCTACGAACCCATCCAAGTCGATGTCGAGAAGCTGATGCAGACCGAGATGGGCAAAGAGTGGCTTAGCGGCAGCAGCAGCAATCCCCGCCGCGAACTCCAGAACATGACGCGCATGGCTGATACTATCGCTGAGGTCGTGACCGATGATCTGCTGAGGATGGTCGAGCGTGCAGACCTGCTCATCAGCGGGCTGCTGACGGTCGAGGCCATGGAGACCGCCGCCCGTGTCTATGGCAAGCGCCACATGCTCGGCCTATTGTCGCCCATCGCGCCAACGCGCAGCGGAGCCGCCGGAATGCAGGCGCTCATCCCGCGCGGTGACAGCCCGCTCAACCGCTGGTGGGGTTACGCCATCGAAGCGATGCTGTTCACGGCGCTGCGCAGCCCTTCCAACGCCGTACGCGAGCATCTGAAACTGCCGCCAGCGACACGCGCAGACTTCATCCGCGCCTGCAACCGGACTCCAGGAATACTGGGGATCAGCCCGCTGGTAACGCCACCACCGCCGGATTGGGGCGCGCACATCCATCTGACGGGTTACTGGTTCCTGGATGAGCCGCAGGGCTACCAGCCACCGCCCGCACTCCAGGCTTTCCTGGAAGCCGGGCCGCCACCGGTCTACATCGGCTTCGGCAGCATGTCCAACCGCGACCCACGCGGCACCACACAGATCATGATCGATGCGCTGCAAAAGGCCGGACAGCGCGGCATCCTGCACAGCGGCTGGGCTGGGCTGCACGCGGAAGACCTGCCACCCAGCATCTACCTGTTGGATTCCGCGCCGCATAGCTGGCTGTTCCCGCGCATGGCAGCGGTGATTCATCACGGCGGGGCGGGGACAACGGCAGCCGCGCTGCGAGCGGGCGTACCCTCGGCCATCGTCGCACACATGGGCGACCAACCCTACTGGGGGCGGCGCGTGCATGAACTGGGTGCCGGAGCAGCACCGATCCGCCGCCATCATCTGACAACTGAGCGGCTGACCGAGATGATTCGTGCGCTGACGAACGACGCGGCGCTGCGAACGCGGGCAGCAGCATTCGGGGAGCGCCTCCGCGCGGAAGATGGGGTTGGGACGGCCGTCCGCATCCTCACACAGTACCTCGACGGACGGGCAACAAGCTGATATCAAGGCAGTAAAAACCGGGAGGCTGGTGTACGTTTTTGAGCAGCCTCCCGGTTGCAGTCTTACCCACATCGCTCGTCACGCACAGCTCATCACTTCATACACATCCCCTGGGCAGCAGCGCCGGGTGACGATCACGATATTTGCCCAGGAGCGCCACCCCCTGCCCCAGCGCGTCCGCCGACCAGACCTCGGTGCGGTCACTGCGCCACGAGACGAACAGCACCCGCGCCCCGTCCGCTGACCAGGACGGGTCCATGTCACTGATGCAGTAGTGCCCACCGCTCACCTGCCAGGCATCGCCCGTCAGGTCGCTGACGTACACCTCGTAGTGACGGTCACGGTTGGAGATGAAGGCCAATTTGCTGCTGTCCGGCGACCAGGCCGGGCGGCTGTCATTGCTGGGGTGCTGGCTGATGTTGGTCATTGTGCGCGTCACAACATCGGCCACATAAACTTCCATGTTGCCATCACGCCAGGAAATGAACGCCAGTTTGCGGCCATCCGGCGACCATGTGGGATTGTAGTCGTTCGACAGATCATCCAGGCTGATGTTGCGCTGTGTATCGGTCGTCAGGTCAAGCGTATAGATTTCGCCGTTGCCGTCCTGCCACGAGGTATAAGCCAGCGAGCGGCCATCCGGCGACCACACGGCATCGGTATCGTTATAGCTGGCGTGAGCAATACGCTCGGCTTCGCGGTTATCCAGCGCCATCGTGTAGATCGTGATCAAACCGCTGCGCCACGAGGTAAACGACAAGTGTGTTCCGTCCGGTGACCAATCCGGTTCGAGATCGCTCTGCGCGTGTTCGGTCAGATTGCTCAACATGCGCGTGTGCAGGTCGAAGAGGTAGATGTCGCGGTTGTTCTCTCGCAGCGAGACGAAAGCCAGTTGGCTGCCATCCGGGGAAAGCGCCGGGTTGTAATCGGTCGCCGGGTTCTGCGTCAGGTTGATGCTCAGCCCAAGCCGCGTGTCCATCAGGTAAATATCGCGGTCGCCCTGGTGGTGCGACTGGAACGTGAACCACTCGCGGGGCAGCGCAGCGCCGGCTCGCTGCACGAGCAGCAGCAGGAGCGTGAACCCGGTCACCAGCACCAGCACCCGCTTTAGCATAGGCTGACTACCTCACTGCGCTTCTACAATCCGATCGCACTGGTATACGGCTTCGAAAATCTCCGAAACGGACACGACATGTCGTGCCCCTACAAACCATCCCCGATATCTTCCTCATATATCGACCGTGCCTGGTGAATTCTTCTCATCACTTGCTGCTCATCACTTGCCCCAACTCGCCACTGCTCTGCGCCAGCCCGCGCTCGATCATTCGGGCGTCAATGCCCCAAACCAGAAGCTGTGAGCCGAGCGCATAATGCTCGCGCACCTCATCCAGCGTGCTCGCCAGCGATCCCCACAGCTTGCCGTGCTGCTTACAGATCGCCGCGACCTGCCGAATCGCTTCATCTACACTTACGCGCTCACCCTCCGGCAGGTTCAGCAGACGGATGCGTAAATCCTGCGGCCCAACGTAAAGTCCGTCCAGGCCGGGGATCGCGGCGATTTCGGTGGCAGCGGCCAAACCCTGCGGCGTCTCGATCTGTACGATCAGGAACGTCTCACGCAGTGCGTGCGCCACCAGCGGGTCGCGCGTCTGCGGGATATCCAACCCGAAGTTCGTCTCCAACCCGCGCCCTTCCAGCCCCCGATCACCGACAGGCGGGAACTTGACCTTCTGCACCAGTTCGCGCGCCGACTGCGCATCGGAGACGTGCGGGACGATCAGCCCTGTCGCGCCGTCTTCCAGGTAGCGATACAATTCGCCCTTCTCGCGCGTGGGCGGGCGCAGCAGGCAGTCGATGTCGTAGAGATGAAAATAGGCCAGCAGTGCCTGTACTTCGCGGCGGTCAAAGGCGCGGTGTTCCAGGTCGAGCCAGATGCCGTCATAGCCCAGGCTCGCCGCATGTGCGATGAAGTTCGGCAGGAAGTAGCCCATCATAGCGATGCGTGCGGGCTGTCCGGCACGGGTCTTCGCCAGAATCTTGCTGTTACGCATAAGAGTCCCTTTGGTTGTGCTCCAGAATCAGGTTGCGATAGCCATCCACACGAGCTGACCACCCTGGGGCGATGAACACGGTACTGTCGAACTGGAAGGCCAGCGCGGGACCATCGAAGCGCGCGCCGGGCGGCAGCGCCTCACGTTCATAAAGCGCCATACCGTCCTCGCGTACCTGCATGGGCGTGGCTGCGACAGAGCGGCTGTCATCTTCGGCGTGCAGCAGCGGCTTCTCTGTGAGGCCGACCGCTTGCAGGCGCAGGTTGACAACCTCGACGGCGCGCTCCGGCATAGCGTGGCCGTAAGCGCGGGCGTGCGCGGCATGGAAACGATCCGCCAAAGTCGTGCTGGCGTCATCATCCAGCGGCACGGTTAGCTCATAGGCCTGCCCCTGATAGCGCATATCGACCAGCGGGGAGAAGCGCATATCGGCGGCGGCCACTTGTTCGCGCAGCAGGTCAGCGCGCACCGCGTCAAGCATCTCGGCGAGCAGTCCGCGCAGCCACGCCTCGGTATCCAGCGTATATAAACCCAAGACCGAACGGCTGCTATCCAGCACCACATCTGCCACCAGCAGCCCGAAGGCGCACAAGACCCCGGGATAACGCGGCACAAGGACGCGCGGAATCTCCAGGCGTTCCGCTACCTCGCAGGCGTGCAGCGGCCCCGCCCCGCCGAAAGCTACCAGCGTGAAATCACGGGGATCGTGCCCGCGCGCTACCGAGACGCGCCGCAGCGCCCGGTCGATATTGGCGTTGGCGATGTCGATGATGCCGCGCGCCGCCGCTGGGGTTTCCAGCCGCATCTGCCCAGCCAGCGCCGTAACTGCATCGCGCGCCGCCTCTGTATCCAGTCGCATCGTCCCCCCCAGGAAATGCGCCGCATCCAGCCGCCCCAATACGGCATTGGCATCGCTCACGGTGATCTGCGCCCCGCCGCGCCCGTAGCAAATCGGCCCAGGCGTTGAACCCGCGCTCTCCGGCCCCACGCGCAGCGCCCCGCCCGCGTCCAGCCGGGCAATCGAGCCGCCGCCCGCGCCAATCGTTTCGATGTCCAGCAAACGAATGCGCAGCGGCAAGCCGTCGATCTCCGCTTCGGGACGACGCAGCGCAGCGCCAGGGCACAGCGCCACATCGGTTGATGTGCCGCCAATGTCCAGCGTGATGATCTGGTCATAACCCGCCAGGCGCGCGATGTGAAACGCGCCGATCACGCCAGCAGCCGGGCCGCTCAGGGCGGTCTGTACCGCCTGCTGCCGCGCCCGCCCCGCGCTGACCACGCCGCCATCGGACTTCATGATTCGCAGCGTAACTGAGGGCGGCAGTTCCTGTTCCAGCCGTGTCAGATAACGGCTCATCACCGGACGTACATAAGCGTCCAGCGCAACCGTGCTGGCGCGTTCATACTCGCGGAACTCCGGCAGCACCTCGCACGACAGCGCGATTTGCGCCTCGCCCAGCAGGCCGCGCGCCAGGATGCGCTCACGAATGGCAACTTCGTGCGCCGGGTTGACGTAGCTGTAGAGCAAACACACAGCCACCGCTTCAATACCCTCAGCAGCGACAGCATCCAGTACGCGGTCGAGCGCCGTCAGATCGAGCGGTGTCAGCACAGCGCCGGTATGCTCGAGCCGTTCGGGGACTTCGTAGCACCAGGAACGCGGGATGAGCGGCGGCGGCAGCACAGGCTGCAAAGCATACAGCTCCGGGCGGTTCTGCCTGCCGATGAACAGCAGATCACGAAATCCCTGCGTGGTGATCAACGCCGTGCGCGCGCCCTTGCGCTCCAGGATGGCGTTGGTCGCCACCGTCGAGCCGTGCGACACG
>JAEUQX010000184.1 GCA_016788625.1 Anaerolineae bacterium | reverse complement strand
AATGATGCAGCCTTCGAGTCCCACCAACGCGCACGCACGCACAATCGCCAGCATACAGCTACTTCCCCGAATACTTGAGTTCTTTGCTCAGTATAGAGCCAGTAGCCCATTCCTGCTTCAGTGAGGTTCTTTAGGGTTTGGTAGAGTGCTTTGACAAACAAGGCCGATCCGCCTTGTATGCTATAATCGGCGCATGATGGTTTAGGAACACAATCTCATGCGTTTCAGCCGAATTACGCTCACCAACTGGAAAAATTTCACATCAGCAGATGTGGCGCTGCCCAATCGTGCCTTCCTGATCGGCCCCAATGCGTCCGGCAAATCGAACTTCCTGGATGCTTTCCGCTTCCTGCGCGACTTGGCAGTAGCGGGCGGTGGCCTGCAGCGCGCCTGCGATATGCGCGGCGGCGTTTCCAAGATACGCTGTCTAGCGGCGCGCAAACCGCCGGGGGTGGGAATCAAGGTTGAATTGGATGATGACGGCAATACATGGAGTTATGAGTTGGTCTTCAAGCAGCGAACGCAATTTCCTGCATCGCCCGTTGTCGAAAGTGAAATGGTCAAGCGGAACGGCGAAATCCTTCTATCACGTCCCAATGATGATGACAGAAGAGATGAACGCCTCCTGATCCAGACTGCGCTGGAACAGATATATGCTAACAAAGCCTTCAGGGCAGCAGCCGATCATTTTGCCAAGATTTCGTATCTGCATCTGATTCCACAAATGATCCGCGATTCGACCACCTTTCCACGCGAGTTTGATCTGCCAGACATGTATGGCGGGCATTTCCTTGAAAGAATCGCACGAACGCACGAACGCACAAGAAAAGCATGGCTTAGACGTATCAGCGAACTCTTAAAAATCGTTGTGCCACAACTGGAAAAATTTGACTTGCAAATTGACGACCGAGGTATCCCTCATCTGGTCGCCACTTACAAGCACTGGCGGCCAAGCGCTGGCTTGCAGAACGAGACGCAATTCTCCGACGGTACGCTGCGGTTGATCGGGCTGCTGTGGATGCTCCAAGAGGGTGCTGGGCTGCTGCTCATGGAAGAACCGGAACTCTCGCTGCACAAAGGCGTGATCTCGCAGCTTGCGCCCTTCATTCACAAGGCACAGATGCGCGCTAAAGATAGCCCGCGTCAGGTACTGATCAGTACGCACAGCGTTGATCTGCTCTCGGACAGCGGGATTGATGCCAGCGAACTCATCCTATTCCAGCCGACCGAGGCAGGTACGAAACTGCGCGTCGGGGCGGAGATTGCCGAGGTGGTCGCGCTGATGGAAAGCGGGATGTCCGCTGGAGATGCCGCGCTCCCTTACACGCAGTCGCCCGATGTGGAACAGATGCGCTTGTTTGAGTTATGAGCCTGATCACGGTTAACCTGCTGGTCGAGTCACCGCTGGACGAAAGCGTTCTGCGCCGACTTGTACAGATGAAACCAGGCATGGAAGTTGGCATCAGTCGCCGCGCTGGGGGCAAGACCACGCTCGAAAAGTTCGTTGGCAGTGTTAATCAGGCGGCTGCTTTGACGCCGTATGCCTGTCTAGTTGACCTCGACAGCGAAGCCTGCGCGCCGGGGTTAATCAAGCGACTGCTGCCTCAGGGCTGCCACTCCAATCTGTGCTTTCGGGTGGCGGTACGCGAAGTCGAGGCCTGGCTTTTGGCTGACCGCGCCAACCTCGCTGTGTTTATGGGCGTGGCGCTCAACAAGATTGATCCGTATCCTGACGCGAACCCTGACCCCAAAGCGCTGATTATCAGGCTTGCACGCCTCTCGAAGATCAAACGCATCCGTCAGGACATTGTTCCACCGCCGGAGAACAAGACCGCTAAAGTTGGCAAAGCCTACAACGATGTGCTAATCGAATTTGTCATCAAGAAGTGGGACATCGCGGCTGCCGTGCAGAACTCGCCCAGCCTGGAACGTGCCGTACGAGCCTTGCAAGCCTGGCAGCCCCAAGTCTGAAGCCTGTCCATTGGGAACTGCGCACCGGCAATTTCAATGTAGGGCACGATCTAGCGCAGAAGATGCTGGCGTTCCTCCGCGCTCAACAGGCCGAATTTCGCTCGCACGTGTTCCATCAGGTCAAACCACACCGCTGCGAAGCATTACTATCCTGATACAGCCAGCACGCACGCACAATCGCCAGCATACAGCTACTTCCCCGAATACTTGAGTTCTTTGCTCAGTATAGAGCCAGTAGCCCATTCCTGCTTCAGTGAGGTTCTTGGTTGAGGCCGCCTGGTCATGCTGAATTGTCTCTTGTTCACGCCTCGCAAGGACGGATCAAGGCTGCTTTAGACTGCTACATTGCTGCCGCTCACGGCGACGATCACGAAGATAATATAGGCTGCCAGGATGAATATGCTCTCGATACGCGTGATCTTTCGCCGGGGCACGAACAGCAGCAGTGCCAGGGCGTGATCGACCTGCTGATTCAGAACTTCGAGATCACGGCGGCGGGGCAGTACCGCGTCGAGGTATCGTCCTACTTCCGCGTCGCGGGTGATGTTGCTGTCCGCATTGTGCGGGAGTAGGGTCAGGGCAGTTCATTTGTGTTTTGGCGCATTGGCCGTCATGTTTCAAGATCGCCTGGGCTGAACATTCGTATGTACTCTTCTGCCCTAGAAAAGGTGAAACTTTTTTTCAACAACTGCACCTGGTTAAAGTCATCAAGGGCTTTTGCTTCTTCCCCTAACATAAAAAACGCCTTCCCGCGCCATTCATGAACTGCTTCCAGAAGTGTTGCACGGGCCGTCTTTGCTTCAATAATGATAGACAGATCATCTATTGCGGATTTGTAATTCTTCATACTGTAGTATACTTGCGCACGT
>JAEUQX010000181.1 GCA_016788625.1 Anaerolineae bacterium | reverse complement strand
GGTCAACGTGTTTGAGGTGGCCGATAAGCGCATCGCCGTCGAGCGCGTACAGGAACGCGCCGCGCGCACACCCACAGGCCAATGGATCACGGGTCACGGCTGGTTTCAGGACATCTGGCCGGACAAAGCCTTTCCCACCGCAGCCGACCTCGACCCTGTGTCGCCTGCACACCCGGTATTTCTGCGCGCCAAAAGCGGCCATGCGGGTTGGGCGAACTCGCTCGCGCTGAAGCTTTCCGGCATCTCGCGTGAAACTGCTGACCCCGACGGCGGCCAATTGGTGCGCGACGCCCAGGGCAATCCGACGGGCGTATTGCTCGAAGACGCGATGCTGCTGGTCGCCAACAACATCCCCGCACCCACGCCAGAGCAGCTTGCCGACGAAATGTTCGCAGCGCAGCAGTTAGCGCTGGCCTCCGGGCTGACGGGCATCCATGATTTCGATGACCCATCGTGCCTGCGCGCCCTGCAAATCCTGCGCGAGCGCGGTCAACTGGCGCTGCGGGTGGTCAAGAATATCAACAAACGCTGGCTGGATGCGGCGCTGGACAGCGGCTTACGCGGTGGCTTCGGTGACGACTGGATTCGAATCGGTGGGCTGAAGATTTTCGCGGATGGCGCGCTTGGCCCACGCACGGCGGCGATGATCGCGCCATACGAGGGCGAACCGGAGAATTACGGCATCGTCACCGCCGAGAAAGAAGAGATGGTCGAGTGGGTCACCCGCGCGACACTGGCCGGGCTGCCCTCGACGATTCACGCGATTGGCGACCGCGCCGTGCATGATGTGCTGGATGTCTATGAAATCGCGCGCAGCAAAGAACAGGCTGCGGGCATCCTTCCAGCACAGCGCCGCCACCGCATCGAACATGTGCAGATCATCCACCCGGACGACAAGCACCGCCTGGCGCAGCTCCAGGTGATCGCCTCGATGCAGCCGCTGCACGCCACCTCGGATATGCTCGCCTCAGATCGTTACTGGGGCAAGCGGTCACAGTGGGCATATAACGCGCGCCTACAGATCGACCAGGGCGTTGTGGTCGCGTTCGGCTCAGATTCGCCCATCGAACCCTTCGAGCCGCTCAAGGGCATTCATGCCGCCGTCACACGCCGTCGCCCCGACGGTTCACCTGGCCCGGATGGCTGGTACCCCGATCTGCGGCTGACTGTTGACGAAGCGCTGCGCGGCTTCACACGCGGCCCGGCCTATACCGCCGGGATGGAAGATCGCCTGGGACGAATCGCCCCTGGATACTATGCCGATCTGGTCGTGCTGGCGCGTAACCCTTATACCGTCTCACCTGATGACCTGCTGCACATTCCGGTCGTTGCCACAATGGTCGATGGGCTGTGGCGGCACGGAGGACTTGCGTAAGAGCAGCCTCCCGCTTACTTGAGCGGTTCGGGATCCTCGAAATGCGCGTGCGTATCCACCAGCGGCATCACATCGTGTGTGGTGCGGACGGGCACGTGCTCGTGCATCTGTTCAACCTGGTCGCGCCACCATTCGCGCTCTTCCCAGGGTGGCCCCCAGATGTCCGCGTGGGAATACTGCGCCAGCCACCATTCCTTACAGGCCTCGCAGCAGAAATCGCGCTCCAGCGGAATGTTGGGATTTTGCTGCAAGAGACGCTGCCCGGCATACTGTAGCCGGATATAGAAATCCATATCGATTACAGCGCCACAGCCGTCACAGACCAACGTCTTGACCAGAACGGTACTCATCGTGGCCTCCTCAACCAATAAACGATACTTTATTCCAGTAAACGCGCTGCACTGCCAGGTGACCAGTGACAAATGTCCGTAATGAGCGAGCAACGTGTAACCCACGCTGGCGTTGGACTTTGATCTACATTTTCTGTCACGGCAGTAGTAGACTCACGCAGTTTTCCCTCTACGAAAGAACCAGCAAGACAGATTCATGCAGACTATCGAACTCCTCACAGGCGGTATCGTCCTGGCGACGTATGCGGGTGTGGCGGTTGGGCGTGTGCCAGGGCTGAAGATGAACCGCGCCACGATTGCACTGGTCGGCGCGGCTGCCCTGATCGCCATCGGCGCAATCAACGAACGACAGGCTTATGCAGCGCTGGATATTGGCACGGTGCTGCTGCTGGCAGCTATGATGGTGATCAATGCCAACCTGCGGATGGCCGGGTTTTTCACGCTGGTCAGCGATTGGGTGGTGCGCTTAGCCCGCACGCCGCGCACCCTGCTGGCGTTGGTGATCTTCGCGTCTGGCGTCCTCTCGGCCATCTTCCTCAACGACCCGGTCTGCCTGCTGTTCACGCCGCTGGTCATCGATATCTGCCTGCGGCTCAAACGCGATCCGCTGCCCTACCTCATCGGCCTGGGCACAGCAGCTAACATCGGTTCGGTGGCGACCATCACGGGCAATCCGCAAAACCTGATCATCGGGCAGGCCAGCCAGATTCCCTTTCTGACGTTTCTGCTCTACCTGGGGCCGCTGGCGCTGGTCGGGCTGGCGATCTGCTGGGGCGTGATCGTGCTGGCCTATCGACAGGAATTCACGGCTACATCGCTCGCGCTGCCGCCAGATGGTGCGCCGAAAACAGCGACCAACGGGAATGGGCGCAGCGCCATTTATGCGCCCCTGCTGCGCCGCACGATGCTGGTCGTCATCGGTTTGATGATTGCGTTTCTGGTCGGGCTGCCGATTGTCTCGTCAGCGGGCATCGCGGCGGGGTTGCTGCTGGTGTCGCGACTGCGTCCGAATAAGCTGCTGGCGATTGACTGGGAACTGCTCGCGTTCTTCGGGGGGATGTTCATCATCACAGGCGCTATCGAGGCGACGGGGCTGAGCGAACAGATCTTCCAGGCAGTCGCCCCGCTCATTCAAGGCGGCGTCGCGCCACTCAGCCTGACGACAGGCGTACTGAGCAATATCGTCTCCAATGTCCCGGCAGTGCTGCTGCTGCGCCCGGAAATCGGCAGTCTGCCCAACGCGCAGCAGGCATGGTTGACGCTGGCGATGTCCTCCACGCTCTCCGGCAATCTAACGCTGCTCGGCTCAGCGGCGACGCTGATCGTGGCCGAGGTGGCGGCGCGGCGCGGGATACGTATCGGCTTCGTCGAGTTTCTGCGCGTCGGCATCCCCATCACAGTGATGACATTGTTAGTCGGCATCGTGTGGCTGATGCTGGTGGGATGATCATCCGCCGGAAATAGTCGCCAGCACGCGCTGAATCTTGAGCGCCAGATGCAGGATCAGGCGATTATCGGCATCATCCAGGTTCATCTGTGTCAGTTCTGCGATGCGCTCCAGGCGGTAAACCAGCGTGTTGCGGTGAACATCGAGCGACTCGGCAGCTTTAGCCAAGTTGCCATTGGCTTCGAAGAAACCATTCAGCGTGCGAATCAGGTCGCCCTGCTTGCGGTCGTCGTGTTCGACCAGCAGCCCCAAGGTTTCTTTGTGGAAACGGCGCAGATGGTCGAGGTTGCGGTCTTTGAGCGCCAGCAGCAGTTGGAACAGCTTGAGATCGCCGTAGAACGTCACCGCCTCGCGGTCGCCCAGCTCGTTGGCGATGCCCACTGCGTCTTTGGCCTTGCGGTAGGCATCCCGCAGCCCGGCCAGGCTCGCCACCGGGTGGCTGATGCCCGCTCCCACCAACCCGCTTGGCGTGCGGGTCGCTAACTGTTCGCGCATCTCCTCTACGATACGGCGAACGCGCACCGTCTGCGCCGGGTTCTCCAGCGGATACAGCGCCACAATCACGTCCACATACTGCCCGACCGCGCCATTGATCGGACGCCGGGCCATGTCGTCGCGCACCAATGAGATCAGCGACTCCAACGGCAGCGGCGCGCCGGAACGGGTTAAAGCCCGGAAGACCACCACCATGTAGCTGCACCCAATGTCGAAGCCTGCCTGCTGCGCGCGCGTGGTCAGCAGGTCATCATCGGCGGGTGTACCGCTCAGCCACATCTGCACCCAATCACCGCGCGCCTGCTCAACCGCGAAGGCAATCGCGCGGTTCTTCGCCATCTCAATGGCACACACATCCGCGCCATACGTCAAGATCAGCCGCTCGAAGTCGTCCAGCGGCCCTTCTTTATCGACCAGCGAGAGATACCCCGCCACGCGCTTCTCGACCTTCAAGACAGTGGTATACCCCAGCGGGCTGGCAACAATCGAGCCTTCAGCCTCTGGCGCTCCCTTATCCAGCCAGGTCTGGAACGCGCCATAGGGCAGCGATTGCAGCACCGACCGACCGGTCGTGCCCGCGCGCCGCGAAACGTTGGGGTAGACCTGCGCCATCAGCACGCCTGCATCATCGTGCACGACAACCGGTTTAGCGGTCGCGCGAGCCAGAATTTGCAGCAGGCTGTTCAGATCACGATTCTCCGCCACCAGGCGGGCAAGCTGGCGCTGTATCTCCATCGCGCGCTGGTTGAGCTGCGCGGTGTGGTTGACGATCAGTGTGTTCACGGCGCGTTCGATGCGCGTCAAGTTACTGTCTTCCGGCAGCGCCAACAGCGTGACGTGTGCTTCGTTAGCGACAGCAATCGAAATGTCGGTCACATCATCAATGGCAGCGACAGCGCGAATGCCAGCCTGTGCCAGATGCTGGATCACCTCGCTCAATGAAATGCGTGCGTTGTAACTGCGCAGGATGTCCATCGACACCAACGCCAGTTCGCCGCCGTAAATATCCGGGAAAGCGGGCGGCTGCGCGCGCACATTGACCGCCCAGTTGATCGTGGTTTCCGCAGAGCCAGCCACCAGCGACGTACCCAGCGGCAGCGCGAACTGGAGCAGCGCTTGCAGAGTGGTTGTGTTGTTGTCTGTCATCGTGTCTTCCCAGTGTATGGTGCGATTTTAGTGTGCGTAATATCCATTCACGATACACAATCTCGCCAATGAAGCGCACCAAACTTTGTTAACTTTATCCAAAACAGAGCAAGACATCCACAAAAACAAACCGGGTAGACGGTATCATCTCCGCCTACCCGGCCTGATCATCTGTCAAGACTGCACAACGTTGTTGTTATGCGCGCTTCACACCCACCGACAGGGTTTCGCCGTCGAAGCTGAAGTCTTCACGGTGGAAGCCATCGGACTGCGCCGCGCCCGCCGTCAGCGACAGGCTGAGCGTCTCGGCCTGGATGTAGTCGCTGAACTGCGTGATCGCCCGGGCGAGCCGTTCGCTGGCGGCATAGTGGACGACGATGTTGTCGTCGATGTTGAAGTCGGCATCCTTGCGCATCGACTGCACGCGGCGCACCACTTCGCGCGCCAGCCCTTCCATCACCAGTTCTTCCGTCAGACGCGTGTCGAGCGCGGCCAGATAACCGCCCTCTTCGGCAATCGCATAGCCCTCGGCGGAGTTCTGCTTCACCTCAACCTCGTCCGGCGTGACCTCGAAGGTCTGACCGTTCAAGGTGACACTGACGGTTTCGCCGCGCAGCAAGGCCTGTGCCCAACCGCGCACATCCGCGGTCGCGCCTTCGCGCAGGAGCTTCTGCACCGCCGGGAAGTCCTTACCAAACTTCTTGCCCAGTTTAGCGGGCAGCGGATTGAGCGCATAAGCAACCACATCACCTGCGCCGTCCAGCACGCTGACCTGCTTGACGTTCAGTTCGCTCTGGATCAGCGCGGAAAGCGAGCGCACTGCCTCGGCCTCGGCCTTCTCGCGCGTGACGAACTGCGCCTGCGCC
>JAEUQX010000174.1 GCA_016788625.1 Anaerolineae bacterium | reverse complement strand
GGCTGCAAAGCATACAGCTCCGGGCGGTTCTGCCTGCCGATGAACAGCAGATCACGAAATCCCTGCGTGGTGATCAACGCCGTGCGCGCGCCCTTGCGCTCCAGGATGGCGTTGGTCGCCACCGTCGAGCCGTGCGACACGCGCTGTAAGGCAGGCAGACCACCAGGCATGATCGTCGCTAATCCGGCAAGCATCGCCTGCGCGGGATTGGCCGGGGTGCTGAGCAGTTTGTGGATGTGCAGGCGTCCGTCCGCGCTCATCACGAGGTCGGTGAACGTTCCGCCGATGTCAACGCCAATGTGCATGAATGTTCCTTACCAAGAACCTATCCGTAAATCACTGCTCTTGTCATACTCACCGTATATTTTGCTCCCCTCTCCCCAGGGAGAGGGGCTGGGGGTGAGGTTTCTGGATAGATACTAGAGACTATCGACTGACAACTTAACGTAACCGCGCCAAGAATTATAACCACCATTCGCGGCTGAGCGACGCAGCATCAAGCGCGCGGTTGCGCCCCATCTTCCTGCAACAGACTGGCGAATACGGTCAGGAAGAACTCTACATCCTGCGAGCTGAAGATCATCGAAGGGCGCAGCTTGATCACGTTGTGCAGCGGCCCATCGGTGCCCGCCAGAATGCCATAATCGCGTAAACGATTGACCAGGTAGCTGGCCTGGGCGGCAGCAGGTTCGAGCGTCTGACGGTCATTGACCAATTCCAGCCCCAGGAACAAGCCCACACCGCGCACATCCCCTATGATGGCATACGGTTCCATCAAATCCTGTAGCCCATCCAGCAGCAGACGGCCTACAGTGGCGGCATTTTGCAGTAGATTTTCCCTTTCCAACACATCCAGTACAGCGAGGCCAGCCGCACACGCGACCGGATTACCGCCAAACGTGCTGAAGAACTCCATGCCGTTATCAAACGCTTCGGCAATCGCCCGCGTGGTGATCACCGCGCCCAGCGGATAGCCATTTCCAATCGGCTTGCCACAGACGATGATGTCGGGCACGACCTGATCCAGTTCAAAACCCCAGAAATAATCCCCCAGTCGCCCAAAGCCGACCTGAACTTCGTCCGCGATGCACACGCCCCCAGCCGCTCGCACAGCAGCATACACCGCAGAGAGGTAACCGGGTGGTGGAATGATCTGCCCGCCCACGCTCGGCAGCGACTCCGCAATGAAGCCCGCCAGACTGCGTCCCTGGGCTTGCAGGTCGAGGATGATCTCCTCAACGGCTGTGGCATATTTAGCGCCGCGTTCAGGGTCGCTGCGCTTAAAGCTGCCGCGATAGTCATCCGGGATCGGAGCCACATGCACCCAATCCACCTGCCCCTGCCCGCCGGGGCCGTTGAACTTATAGGGACTGATGTCAATCAGGCTGGTGGTATGCCCATGATAAGCGGCATCCATCACAATCAGATCGCGCGCTCCGGTGAAAGCGCGCGCCAACCGCAGCCCCAGTTCATTGGCCTCGCTGGCCGAATTGACGAAGAAACACACTTCCAACTCAGCGGGCAGTTTGGCACAAAGCCGTTCAGCGTAACGCAGCACATTATCGTGCAAGTAGCGCGTGTTGGTCGTCAGCAGCGCAGTTTGCTGCTGGATGGCCTGCACAACATGCGGGTGTGAGTGTCCGACATGCGGGACATTATTGTACATATCCAGGTAGGCGCGCCCGGTGTCGTCATAGAGAAACTGCCGCCAACCCCGCTGGATTTTCAACGGGGTACGGTAGGACAAGCTCAGATTGCCGCCCAGCCGTGCGCGGCGCGCAGCCAGCGTTGTCGTATACGACGGCTCAACCGGGAAGCGTTCGGGCGATATCGCCAGCAGTTCATTCGGGTCCGGTGACAAACTGAGCCAGATCGCGCGCTGACTTGCCAATGCCACACCAGGGAAGTCCCTGCCGTAATCCAACAAATCGGTGATGATCTGAAAATGCACATGCGGCGGCCACTGCCCGTTCCGCGCTGACCCGCCAATATGAGCGATGAGGTCGCCTGCCGCCACGCTGTCGTTCACTTTCCAGCGCGCCAAGACATCAGCCGCCAGATGTCCATAGAGCGTGTAAAAATCGTCCCCATCGGGCGTCTCGTGGCGCAGGATGAGCAGTGGGCCATAATCCAGCGGTGCGGGGTTTTCGATCACGCATTCGACGACACCGGCTAACGGCGCATACAGTGGAGTGCCCTCAGCCATCCACACGTCCAGGCCAATATGAATGGTACGGCGCTCAACGGTTGGATTAGCGCTGGCCGCGAACAGATCGCTCGTGTAAATCAGGCGCGCCTCGTCGTAACGCCCTATGCCGATCTCAACCCCCTCCTGCGCCAGCGCCACATCCACCAAACGTGACAAGCTGGCACACTGCGCGTTGGCCGGGTCTGCGCCCAAGAGCAAACTCCCCACGCTCAGATCGAGGACGGTGAGGGGTGACGTGCGTAGATCAGTGCCGACCAGAGATGGACACAACGTCGCCTGAGTTTTGAGATAGGCGCGCACCCGTTGACTGTGTGGTACAGGCTCATAACCACAGGCTGCCCGCAGGACATAATGGGCAAAACGCGGGTGAATGCTTTGCAGTTTCTCAAGCGCGTCCCAGGCGGGACGTTCGCTGATGACGATGTAGGGATCGTCTTCGGTCTGCTTGCGATGCGCAGCATTGGTCACGCTGACGCTCAAGCGCATACAGATCAACGGGAACAACAGGGCAATTTCCGCTTCACTCAGCGGGAATGCCTGGTGATAACCCCGCACGACATCGGCAGCAGCAGCCAGTGGGTCGGCCTGATCGAGCAATGCATAGGCACACGCGACGGCCACATCACAGATCACATGGCTTTCAACGAGGTCGCCAAAGTCGATGACGCTGCACACCTGCCCCGGAAAGCCGCTCGTCTGGTCAACCAGTACGTTGTAGTCATTGGCATCCGCATGAATAGCCTGGCGGCGGGTCAGGCGTAAAGTGGGCAGCAGTTCCTCAAAGCGTCTTAGATGTGCAGCCACCCATGCGCGGCGTTCGGTATCCGCGATGTCCGGCAGATACTCGGCGATCCAGGCGGCCTGCGCCCCATCCCATTTGTGCCAACGGGCTGCGTGCGGGTGCTGAAAGGTGCGTAATGCAGATGAGATTTGCCCACAAACCGCGCCCAAGCTGTGGCGCAATTCCGGCAGTTGTGGTCTGACACGGGCATAAACTTTGCCGGGGACATAGGTGAGCAGAGTGACATGGGTCTGATCAACACGGGTGATCGCAGCGCCGTCCTTGCTCAAAACCACGCGCGGCAGCAGCAGGTCTGGCGCAGC
>JAEUQX010000118.1 GCA_016788625.1 Anaerolineae bacterium | reverse complement strand
CGTCGCCTGTGTCCACTGGTGGACGGACTCGTAAACGATGCCCGTCTGCGTGTTGTCGTAGAGCGTTCCGGCTGCCAGCGGCGTGGCCGCGCCCGCGTTGGTGACATCGCTGAAGATCGCAATCGCGTCGATCTTCAGGCGGTCGGTAGCGACCACCACCGTATCGATCATGCGCACACGCACCTGGTAGGTGTTGTCCACGCCCAGACCCGGATCCGCCGGGAGGCCGTAGACCGCGAAGCCGTACTGCTGCGCGACTGCCGGACGCTGACGTCCATCATTCTTCTGGTTCCAGTCGGCAGGCAGCGTGTTGGTATCGGTGGTGACGATTTCGCACTTCTCGTTGCTCGTGCCCACGTCGAAATCGCCGTCGAAGCCGTCGGTCGCTGCGTAGCAGATTTGCACGTCAACGCCGTAGAGATCTGCCAGCGTGAGGATCGAGAAGCCCGTCCCCAGGAAGGTGAAGCGCAGCGTCGGGTCATCCGTCGTGGCGTTAGTGCTGTTGGCCGAGATGATCGTGCCACCATACGCGCCAGCGACCTTCGTCGGCGCAGACCAGACGCCCGCGCCATTGTTGGTCAGGTTCAGGATGCCGCCTGCGCTGCCCAGGAAGTCGTCATAGACGCCAGGGGTCAGCAGCGTGCCGTGAATGACCTGGAAACCATCGATGCGGAACAGCCCCGCCGTGAGCGCGCGGAAGGTCAGCGTCACCGTACCGGGCGAACCGAGCGCGGTGAGCTGCGTGCTGGTCAGCACGAGCTGATTCTGCGTGCGTAGATTGGTGATGACCGTGCAGCTTCCTGCCGGGGCATCATCGACGTTGTTGGCACAGACCAGCAGTTGGTCGGTGTTGGTGGCGATGGCCGTGCCCGTGTAGAGGACAACCGTCGCGCCGCCTGTCGGGACATTGACGCGCAGGGTGGCTACCGGGCCAGCGAAGAGCGCCGAGGCTGCCCGTCGCAGGTTGTCCGTCACCGCCGCGTAGCTCGACCCGCTGAAGAGACGCGCGACCGTGCCACTGATGTTCAGCCAGCGCGATTCTGGCAGCAGTTGCAGGTACGGTACGCCACCCGATGTCGCGTTCTCGTTGTACAGCCCGGAGCTGTTCACCACTGGAGGCAGCGTCCCCGCGTAGATTTGCACGAAGTCGATCCGCAGACGCGCGGGCGAGTAGACCGCCGGACGTGCGCCAATGGGCGGGATGACCGTCTGGCCGTCTTCGGAGTTCTTGACGCGCACGAAGTAGGTATTGGCGGGGTTCAGCCCGGCCACCGAGCGCGTGGTGTTGAAGTTGATGCGCGTGGACTCGTGCTGGTAGGTGTAGCACTGGTTCGTGCCGTCGTTCCAGTCGTTGTCCGTATCGTAGCAGATCTCGACCTCGCCGCCGTAACGGTCGGTCGGGATGCCCACCTCAAAGCCAACCGCGTTGGTGAAGCTGAAGGTCAGTTCACCGCCGTTCGGGTCGCCCTCGGTGTTCTGCTGCGCGCGCCCGCCTGTGTAGGTCGCCAGGTAGACCTCCGACCAAGCACCCGTGTAAGTCAACGCCGGGTAGGTGTCTTCGTAGAAGCCTGGCTGCATCGGCACAGTTGTGTTCACAGGCTGGATGGCGTCCAGGTTGAACACGCCGACATCAAGTGTCGAGATCGTGACGACGTGCGGGCCGAGGTGATCGCGCTGGCCTGCGCCCGTGCCTGCTGCCCATGCCGGGTCATTCAGGAAGACGCGCGCGGGTTGGCTGACGCCGGTTGGCGCGGTGTTGATGATGGTCGTGCAGTAGCGCTGTGTGATCGCGCCCGTCGGCGACGAGCAGACGATCAGTGGCGCATAGCCCAGGCGGGTGTCGCGGAAGAGGACGAGTGCATTCGCGCCCGTCGTCTGGAACGTCACACCTGCGCCAATCACGTTGGCGATGCTGTCATAGTTCTGGCCGGAGTACAGCTTTGCCAGCGTACCGCTGACGCTGCGCCAGCCGTTGCCGTAGTAGAAGAAGCGGTCCTCAGCCACGTGGTTGACATAGCTGGTTTCGGTCTTCGTGCCACCCGGCAGCGCCGTTAGCCCCGTCCAGTCGTCGCCATAGACCTGCACCGCGTCGATCTGCATCGTGAGCGGCAGGGCGGCTGGCGCGTGCGGCGCGGGCGTATTGTTGTCTGCCAGCATCTGCACGATGACGGTGTGATTACCCGCGCTCAAGCCCTGGAACAGGCGCACCGCTTGGTAACGCGCCGCCGCGCTTTGATTGTCGATGGTCTGGCAGGTGCCGCCCAGGATCGTCGGGATGAAGTTCGAGAGGAAGTTCACCCAGCACACACGGATGGCATCGGCCTTGTTGTCCAGCGTGAACTTGATGCTGAAGCCGCGCCCGTTAAACTGGAAGAGCATACCCTCGTTCAGGCCGTTGCCCGTGCTGCCCTCGTCCGCGCTCAGCATCTTGACCGAGCCACCGGAGGCCGCAGGCTGCGCCAGATCGACGAAATTGCCGTCATCCCCGACGGGCAGCAGCGTGTAACTGCCGCCGCTCTCGGTGAAGAACTGCAAGCTGGGGTGATTCTCCTCGAAGTAGCCTGTCGTCAGCGGCTCGCCCGCCACCAGCGGACGGATGAAGTCCACCGGCATCGGTTTGCCGTCGGTGTTGCGCAGCGTCACGTAGCGGTTGCCCGTGTTGACGCTGAACGTCTCGATGCGCTGGAAGCCGAACGGGACAGGCGTGCCCAGGTTGTTGGCGATGTTGGCCGAGGTGTTGCAGCTCGTCGAGTTCGTGCCCGGCGCGTTGGCGCAGGCGGCCACGATGCCGTAGGCCGAGCTGGTTTGCCGGACGTACTGCACAGCGCTGCCCGTGAAGAGGTTGAGTTCAAAGTAGACGACCGAACCCTGCATCGAGCTGAAGTGCTGGCTGCCGCCGGATGCGCTGGGCGCATTGGTCGGCGTGAAGCTGAAGTGCGGGAAGTAACGCAGGCGGCTGTCCGTGTTCTGCACGTTGCCCGTGATGTCGGCGGCGATGTCCGTCGTCGTATTGCCCAGGATGTCCACGCGGTCGATCAGCAGC
>JAEUQX010000068.1 GCA_016788625.1 Anaerolineae bacterium | reverse complement strand
CCGCTTTAGGCCGCTGCAATGCTGCTGGTTTCTACTGTGGAAAACGTTCACCCTGCATAGGACATGCTCATGTCGCAATCCGCAACCCGCAGCGTATGGCTGTACGTCTTCATCATCTTCATCAGCGCGGTGATCCTGTATCGCCTGTGCCTGCCTGTCGAATTCTCCGGCGATGATTTGCAGTACACGATGGTGATCGAGAAGGGCGCGCGCGGCGGCCTGTTCTATCACCCCGCCGCCGGGCAGCCGTATGTCCCCCAGGCGGAGATGGCCGCCCTGGAAGTGCCGCCCGCCTTCCCGCCGCTGAACCCGCGCTACCTGCTGGAATGGCCGACCTCGGTCTTCGTCGCCCGCCTGTGGAATGGCATTGGGCTGAGCGGCGATGCCTATGTGGCGATTCAGGCCTATCGCATTCTGGTGGGCGCGGTTGGGCTGGTGCTGTTCTTCCTGGCGATTGACCGCCTGGTGAGCAACCGGATGCTGGCGCTGCTGACCACCGCCGGGCTGGGCGTGGGCGCGGCTTACTTCACCTACAGCACCCACATGGATCAGAGCATCAACATGCTGACGCTGCTGATCCTGGCGTTCTACCTGTTCGTGCGCCAGAGCCAGACGGGCGCGACGCTGCGCGGGCGCGTGCTATTGGCCTTCGTGCTGGCCTGCGCGGCGTTCTACAACTTCACAGCGGCGCTGAGCGCGCTGGCCTTCGGCGTGGGCGTGGCCTTGATGAGCGCAGACACCTCGTTGGTCGGGCGCGGGCGACGGTTGGTCGGCTTCGGCCTGGTCTACGCGCTGATCGTCGTGGTGGTGATCGCGGGCGCGGTGGTGCTGTTCGTCTCTCCATCGAGCCTGACCGACCCGGCCTACTGGCGCTCGGTCACTTTCGGCGGCAAGCCGGAGTACAACGTCAGCATCGCGGGCGACGCGGCGCGCGCGGCCATCGGCCTCGCCAAGTCGCAGGCACTGTTCCCCGGCGTGGCGGGCGAATTCTCGGCCTACTTCGAGACGGCATCGACCGCGCAGAAGGTGTTGCTGCTGGGCTTCTTCGGCGTCGTGCTGCTGATTTTGGCGCTGCCGTTCCTGCTGCTGGGCGCGCGTATTCGCAAGTTGGGCGCGGGCAGCCGGATGTTCCTGTTCCTGGTGGTCTGGCTGGCGGCGCATTCGTTGTTCAACTGGTTCTGGGACCCTGGCTTTAACAAGTACTGGCTCGTGCCGCTGGTGGCCTGCTGGGCGGTCGCGGCGTTGGCGCTGGCACACCTTCAGCAGCATCTGCCGCGTTTCTACCGCCCGGCGCTGTACGGCACTGTGGCCTTCGTGCTGGTCGCGTTCGTGCTGAACCTGACGACGCAGTTCTGGCCGCAGAGCCGCGCGGCAGATAATCCCTGGCTGACCATCGCCCAGGAGATGCGGACGGCCAGCCAGCCCGCCGACCTGTTCATCTCGCCGCGTCACCCGATGGACTTCTATCTGGCGTACTTCTCGCGGCGCGACATCGTGTCCACCGGGTTGATCGCCTACGATTGGGGCGGCGACGCGACCGGCATCGACCAACTGCTGGCGGAGCGCATCGCGGTACATCGCGCGGATGGCGGGGCGGTCTATGTCTACGGCCTGGAGACGCTGACGCCGGAAGAACGCACGGCTTACGAGGCGCTGCTGGGCGGCGCGGAACTGCGCGAAGCCTGGACGTATCCCGACGCGACGACCATCTACGAGGTGGTGGGGTCGTAACGGGCTGCTCAACCCGCTATTCACCCAAGGCGCATGATTTTCGTGCGCCTTTTTGATTGCCGCATTTCGTTCAGGCGCTGTTCGTCGCCACCCGTCGCAGGAAACGCTGCAAGTGCGTGATCAGGCGCGGGATGCCGGCTTTGTAGAGCGTCTCGTTACGAACGTCGAGGAACTGCATCCCGGTGTAACCGAGGGGCAGGGCGTCGGCTTCGCTGCCAGCGGCCAGCAGTGGGAAAATCTGGATGTTGTGCACGCGCGCGTATTCCAGCTCGGCGCGCACCCAGGGCGACTTCTTGGCGTCCGGCGAGAACAGCACGACGACACAGCCCGCGCTCTCGATGGCGTTCTCAATCGCCACTTGCCACGAGGGATCGCCGGGCGTCAGCGCTTCGTCCGTCCAGACCAGGATGCGTTCTTCCTGCATGTCGTCGCGCAGGCGGAACATCATCGCGGTATCGCGGCGGCTGTAACTCAGGAAGACATGGCTGGGGATCGACTGCTCGACCAGTTCGGCGGAGACGCGCGTGCGCTTCTGGTCATCCTTGAGCGCGTCCAGCACGATCTCCAGCATCTTATCGGGGTTGACCTCGATCAACGCGCGCAGTGCTGCCGTCTGAATTTCGCGGTTGTCGCCGCGCAGCAGCGCCTCCATCAGCGTGGGCACGGTACGCGAATCGCCGGAGCGCGCCAGCGCCAGCGCGGCGGCGGTACGCACATTCTGCGCGGGGTGGCGCATGATGTTGACCAATGTTTCGCGTGCTGCCCAGTCATCCATCTTCTCGATGCTGGCGAGCGCGGTGCGCAGGTCGGCGGGGTCGTCGCTCTGGAAGGCCGCCATCATCGGGCGCAGCGAATCCGGCGTGCGCGCGGCCTGGCGGTTGAACTCGTGTTCCGACTGCACTTCGCGCAGCAGCCGCAGCAGCGCCACCCAGGGACGCCGCGCCGGGTTGGTGCAGTCCAGGGCGGGCAGGCCGCGCAGCCGGGGCGGGAGCGTCACCGGTTCGAACAGCAGCGGGATGACGCGCACGCCCACGCCCAGCGCGAACGTCCATTCGTAGGCCACATAGTCGAAGGCGCTGCCCTGCGGCGTGCTGATCACCAGCAGCGCGAAGGCCGCACGGATGGCGTCGTCCAGTTCCTGCCGCCAGTCCTTGCCATCGGAGACCTGCTCCGGGCGCGTGGTATCGACCCAGACAGAGATGCCGTCGCGTTCCAGGCGGCGCTGCACTTCCTCGGCATACTCGAAGTTTTCCGGTGCATACGAGATGAAGACGTGAGCCATGCGGCGCATCCCGGTAAAGCGACACTGCACACATTATAACGAGAAGGCGTGTGGTGTGGTTATTCAGCTATCCGTAATTCCGTTTGCGCGAAGGTTCTACATCGGTCATAATCGCAGATGATAATGCCCTATCAACAGTAAACCATTATGGCACAATCGCTGCGCGTCTTCGTCAATTATCGCCGCGCCGATGAACGCATCTTCGTCGAACTGCTGCGGACGCATTTCATGCACCGCTACGGGCGCGAGAATGTGTTCATGGACTTCGACAGCATCCCCTATTTCACCAACTTCGAGGCCTTCATCGTGCAGAAGGTGGCCGAGGCGGATGTGATCGCCATGATTATCGGCCCACGCTGGCTGGAACTGATGCACGAGAAAGCCGCCAAAGGCGAGCCGGATTATGTGCGGGTGGAACTGGAAGAGGCGCTGCGGCTGGGCAAGGTGATCGCGCCGATTTGCATACGCGGCGCGACGATGCCGGACTCCGCTGCCCTGCCGGATGCGCTCAAGCCCATCGCCAAGCTCAACGCCGTCTTCGTCTCTGAAGGCAGTGACCTGCTGCTGAAGATCGACGGAATCATGAACGGCTTCGAGCAGGCCGTCCGCACGCCGGGGCGCAGCATCCCGCCTCCCGCGCCGACCACAGTCCCTCAGAGCGAGCGGCTGAGCGTGACAGCGATGATTGAGCGCTTCACGGCCGCGCGGAGCGACGACAACCTGCCCGAAGCGTTGATCTGGCTGGCGCGCATCCGCGCCTCCGGTCAGCCCATCCCGGCGTTCTTCCGGCTGGAGGAACGCGAGGCGGAACTGCAAGAACGGCTGCGGGCGGAAGAAGAGCAGCGCCGCCGCCGCGAAGTGGCTGATTTCCAGTTCGAATTCGTGCGTCAGATGATCAAATTGAAAGACCCGTTTGAGCGCATCTTGGCGGCTGTCGATGAGATCGGCCAGATTGACCCCGGCTACCTCCCCGACGACCTGCAAGAGGTCGTGCAGCGGATGCGGATTGCAGAACGCCTCCGCTCTGCGCCGCCCAAGCCCGCGCTGAATTACAGACGTATCCTGAGTATCCTAGTGTTGCTGGGGATGCTGGCAGTGGTTGCGATTGTGATCGCGCCGCGCCTGCTGAACATTTTCCGCCCTATTACCTTACAAGATGCCCTTGCGCTCGCCACGACGCCCGTCACCCGCAATGCAGACTGGACGCCGTTCGAGCAGGATTTCGACGGTGTGCCAATGATGCTCGTTCCGGCAGGCTGCTTCAATATGGGAAGTGACCCAGACGCTTACTATTGGGATGGCAGTCAGTGGACGCATGGCGTGCCGGATGGCGGCCAGCAGTGCTTCGATGCGCCGTTCTGGATCGACCAGACCGAAGTGACGCAAGCACAGTTTGCGCGTTTCGGTGGGGTGGCTGAGCGCAGCAGTAATTTCACAGGGGATCAGCGCCCTGTTGAACGAATTACCTGGATCGAAGCGCGTGATTTCTGCGCGTTACGGGGCGTGCGGCTGCCGAGTGAACGCGAATGGGAGTATACCGTGCGTGGGCCGGACGGACTGAAGTATCCCTGGGGCGATGAATGGGATGGGGCGAAAGCAGTGTGGAATCGGTCTGACTCGCAGGGCACGGCGGAAGTGGGCAGTATTCCGGCGGGCGCGTCATGGGTGGGCGCACTGGATATGAGCGGCAATTTGTGGGAGTGGGTGGGATCACAGTATGTGGACTATCCCTATAATGCTGCCGACGGGCGCGAAGATATTAACAGAACAAATATCATAAATATACTGCGCGGTGGCTCGTGGAGCAGCGCCTACGCTGTCAACTTGCGCGCCGCCTCTCGGGGTAGGAACCCCTCCGACCTCAGGAACATCAATCTGGGTTTCCGCTGCGCTCGCTCTTCAGAATAGTGTTGGGTTCGAATCGGGTATGTTTCGCTGATGGCGGGGGAGGGTATACGCCCTGGCTGAGGCGAAGCCTGCTCTGAAAACCATTCTTGTGCAGGCCGTGTCGTCAACGGGCGGATATACGCGCTGCGCGCTAATCCGCCCCTACAAGGTACAATCCCTCTTCCTCTGTGCTGCTCTGTGCCTCTGTGGTGAAATCTTCTCTTCTGTTTCACCCCTCGCGTGGCTTCAGCCACTCCGGCGGCGGGGTGAGGTCGTAGCCCGCGTTGAGCCGCCCGTAATTCCGTGTCTAGATCGTGTCGTCAACGGGCGGATATACGCGCTGCGCGCTAATCCGCCCCTACAAGGTACAATCCCTCTTCCTCTGTGCTGCTCTGTGCCTCTGTGGTGAAATCTTCTCGTCTCTTTTCACCCCTCGCGCGGCTTGAGCCACTCCGGCGGCGGGGTGAGGTCGTAGCCCGCGTTGAGCCGCCCGTAATTCCGTGTCTAGGCCATGTCGTCAACGGGCGGATATACGCGCTGCGCGCTAATCCGCCCCTACAACGTACAATCCCTCTTCCTCTGTGCTGCTCTGTGCCTCTGCGGTGAAATCTTCTCGTCTCTTTTCACCCCTCGCGCGGCTTGAGCCACTCCGGCGGCGGGGTGAGGTCGTAGCCCGCGTTCAGGCGTCCGTAGATGGCCGGGCGGCGCTGGTGCAGCAGCGGGAAATGCTCGCGCCAGTGTGTGAACACCTCCGGCTTCAGCTCGGCCATGATCACCTCGGTGGTCTCGCGCCCGGCCTGCGCCAGCACTTTGCCAGACGGGTCGCAGATGAAGCTGCTGCCGTAGAAGCCCACGCCGTTCTCCGCGCCGACGCGGTTGGCCGCCGCGATGTAGATGCCGTTGGCGATGGCGTGGCCGCGCATCACCGTCTGCCACGAGTCGGCGGTATCCATGTCGGGGTCGCCCGGTTCTTCGCCAATCGCTGTTGGGTAGAAGATGAACTCCGCGCCGTTCAGGCTGAAGATACGCGCCGTTTCGGGGAACCACTGGTCGTAGCAGGTCGGCGTGGAAAGCCTGAGCGCGCCGATGTCGTACACCGGGAATTCCGAGCCGCCGACGAAGAAATCGGTTTCGTGGTAGCCGTCGCCGGACGGGATGTGCAGTTTGCGCGTAATGCCGATCAGCCGCCCGTCCGCGCCGTGCAGCGTGGCGGTATCGTAGTACGTGCCGTCCGCCGCGCGCTCGAACAGGCTGCCGACCAGCGTCACGCCATGTTCGCGAGCAATCTGGCTGAAGAATGTCTCTGATGCGCCGCCGGGCAGCGCTTCCGCCCAGGCAAATCCCGCCGGGTCGCGTTTACCGGGGAAATACGGGATCAGCGAGAATTCCGGCAGGCAGACCAACCCCGCACCGTCACGAGCGGCCTGCGCGACGAGTTGCTGAACCTGCTGCTGCATAGCGTCCATGCTGCCCACCCAGGCATATTGGATGAGCGCGACACGTAGGGCTGCGTGCATGATCATTTCCCTCCCAAGACAACAGCGCCATATTGTACCACTGCGCCGTGCCCACGCCGTCCACGCCACGAAAACCCGCCATTTAGCGCGTTGTGAGCGGCGTGGTTTCACGTTACGCTCATTCACAATTAGGATTGATGGCATCGTTTACTGTATTGTTGAGGTTGTTACGTGTTGTGAATCATCAATGGCGCGTGCCCTGTCTGGGTATTCCCCTGCTCACGACCCTCTGTGTCTGCTCCGCGCTGATTCTGCTCGTCGCGGCCAACACCCCCACCGAGCCGGAACCGAACGCGATGCTCGACCACATCCGCCAGGAGATGGCAGATGACGACGGGCGCATCCGCATCTTTGACCAGTATTTTGACGAGACACACATCGCACAGGGTGAAGCGGTCTACCAGCAGTACTGCGCGGCCTGTCATGGTGTGAATGCCGAAGGCCAGTTCCCCGCAGCCCCGCTGCAGCCCGATAGCACCGGACGTTACGGCGCGCCGCCGCATAACGAAACCGGGCACACCTGGCATCACAGCGACGTGCTGCTGCTGCGCTACCTCCGTGAAGGCGGCTTCGCAGACCCCAAACGCTTCTATCAGATGCCCTCGTTTGGCGCGGTGCTGACCGAGGAGCAGATGCTGCATGTCATCGCCTACATCAAAACATTGTGGACGCCCGAACAGCGCGTGCGCCAGCGATATGTCACCGAGGAAGAAGCGCGGCGTTTCGGCGGCCAGTAGCGCAATCTGACGGGGTTTTTGCACGGGCACGATACACTGCTGCCCGATAGTTCAGAAGGGAGAACACGTTGAGCAAAACAAAATCACGGTCTCGCCCAACCTGGCTGCTGCCCGCCATCCTGGTGGGTATCGCGGCGGTGGTCGTTGCCATCATCGCCGTGATCAGTGGGGGGCGTTCGACGCCGTTCGTGCCGCAAGTCAGCGGTGCGCCGCGCGCCGAGTTCGACCAGACCAGCATTGATCATGGCGGCGTGCGTTTCGAACGGGCGGTGGAGAGCATCTTCCGCGTCCGCAATGTGGGTGATCAGGACCTGGTCATCCTGGGCGAGCCGCGCGTCGAACTAATGCAGGGCTGCTGACCGCCCCGCGCGGTCGTCAGTTCGACGACCATCAAGCCCGGAGAAGAAGCGACCGTTTCCTTGCAGTACACGATGCATGAAGGCATGGGCGGCCAGCACGAGTTCCGCGTGCATGTGCTGACCAACGATCCCACGCAGCCAGAGATTCAACTCACCGCGCTCTCGTTCTGGGGGGCATAAGCCGCAGATCATCGGGGGCGCAGCGCGTGTTGCGCCCCTTTCCCCATTCTCAATTCCTCTGCTTTTGACACACCCTTGTAGAATCAAAGGGCAGTCTTGGCCTGTCGTAATCTTGTTTACACAGCATAGATGCCTGCGCTTGCTGGCAACGTGCAAATGCATATCCGATTCTCACACAACGAGGGGTTTTGATGAACAGGCGGCGCGCGCTGCAATTGATGGGGACAATGGTTATGGGGTTGCTCGTTCAGGCCCATGCGGCGGCGGCCAGGGAAGGTATGGCTATGCTGCAAACCAAAAAGATCGTCGTGATTGGGGCGGGGCTCTCCGGGCTGGCTGCCGCGCGCGAACTCCAGGCGCAGGGGCACGAGGTCGTGGTCGTGGAGGCGCGTGACCGCATCGGCGGGCGCATCTGGACGAGCACGAAATGGGCGGATATGCCGCTGGATTTGGGCGCGACCTGGATACACGGCGTCGAGGACAATCCCATCACAGAACTGGCGCAGACCCTCCAGGCCGAGCGGCTGACGACCAGCTACAACAGAAACGCTACCTTCGACATGACCGGTGAGGCGCTTTCCAGCGTTGATGAAAACTATCTGGAGGAACTGCGCGAACAGGTTATGGAGGAACTCCGAAAAGCGCAGCAGCGTAATGCTGACGCCTCCATCCGCGACGTAATCGACGCCCTGGCCGCGCGCATCGAGGCATCACCCAAGGCGCTGCGCTTCATCAACTTCATCCTGAGCGGCGACATCGAACAGGAATATTCCGGCAGCGCGGACGACCTTTCCGCCTATTGGTATGACAGTGCCAAGGAATTCGATGGCGACGACGAGCTGTTCGTTAACGGCTTTCATGTCATCACGGAATACCTGGCGCGCGACCTGCACATTGAGTTAGGGCAGGTTGTGCGAGAAATCCAATGGGGTGAAGCGCCTGTTCGTGTGGTGACCGACAACGCCGAGTTCCTGGCCGACCAGGTGCTGGTCACGCTGCCGCTCGGCGTTTTGCAGGCGGGCAGCGTACGTTTTACGCCGGAACTGCCGCCCGCCAAGCAGGAGGCGATTGATGGCCTGGGCATGGGCGTCCTGAACAAATGTTACCTGCGCTTCTCGCAAGCCTTCTGGCCGACCGACATGGACTGGCTGGAATATATCCCCGCGAATCACGGCGAATGGACGGAATGGGTCAGCTACATGCGCGCGGCGAACATGCCCATTCTGCTGGGCTTCAACGCCGCCGATCGGGGATGCGAAATCGAGGCGTGGTCAGATGAGCAGATCGTGGCGAACGCCATGCAAACGCTGCGGACGATGTTCGGCGCGGATGTTCCCGATCCCGTTGACTATCAGATCACCCGTTGGGCATCCGACCCCTTCGCGCGGGGGTCATACTCGTTCAACCCGGTCGACTCAGAGCCAGCCATGCGTGCTGAACTGGCAAAACCGCTGGACGGTCGTCTGTTCTTCGCGGGTGAAGCATCTGAGAAAGATTACTTCAGCACGGCGCACGGCGCGTATCTTTCCGGCTTACGGGCTGCCAGGGAGATACTGGCGTAAGCGCTAGAGAGTTCTCAACGTTCTTACCATGTGAATTCTGTGACACGCATCTGCCGCAGGAGCGCAAACTCGTCACCTTGACCATGAGCCGCAAGGGGACGTGGCATATTTTCGAGAACGCTCCCGCGCGCGTCTGTCCCAACTGCGGCCGCCGCTGCTTACGCTGAAAAGCTGATCCTCGAACATCCTGAGCAGTGCCACACCCATGTTGAAGCCTGGGCATTCTCGCTGCCGACCACCTGAGTGTCAATCGCCCTTCGGGGGCGCAGGAAGCTGCCCTACGCCCCCTCCCACCTCGCAGTCTATCCCGCTACCACGCGGCGGCTGCTCTCAACGATGCGCAGCGCCTCGGCCAGCACCGCCATGCCCTCGTCCACCTGCTCATCGCTGATGTTCAGCGGCGGCAGGAAGCGGATGCAGTTGCTGTACAGCCCGGCGCGGATGGCGATCAGGCCGCGCTTGAAGCACTCCTGCGTGATCTGCATCGTCTCGTCAGTCGCGGGCACTTTCGTCTCGCGGTCTTTCACCAGTTCCATCAGCATCATCGGGCCTAGCCCGCGCACATCCCCGATCAGCGGCATTTCCGCCTGAAGGTCGAGCAGGTGCTGGCGAAAGCGCGCGCCAATCGCGGTCGCCCGCGCCAGGAATTCCGGCTGGCGAATCATGTTAATGGCCTCGACGGCGGCCACGCAGGCCAGCGGATTGCCGCTGTACGTGCCACCCAACCCGCCCGGATGCGGCCCATCCATGATCTCCGCGCGTCCGGTCACGGCGGCCAACGGCATCCCCGCCGCCAGCGACTTGGCCGTGACGATCAGATCCGGCGCGATGCCATAATGCTCGACGGCGAACAGCTTGCCCGTGCGCCCGAAGCCGCACTGCACCTCGTCGGCCACATAGACGATGCCGTGCTGCGTACACAGGTCGCGGATGCGCTGCAAGAAGCGCGGCGGCGTGGCGATGAAACCGCCCTCGCCCTGCACCGTCTCGATCACGATGGCCGCGACCGCGCTGGGATCAACCTGGGCGACGAAGGCGTTTTCCAGGCGGGCGATGCAGTCATCGATGTACTGGTCTTCGGTCATACCTGCCGGACGACGGTAGACGTTAGGGAACGGCAGGCGGTAGATTTCCGGCGCGAACGGCCCAAAGCCCTTCTTGAACAGGCTGTACTTGCTGGTCATAGCCAGCGTCAGGTTGGTGCGGCCATGATACCCACCCTCGAAGACGATGATGGCCGGGCGTCCGGTCGCGCTGCGGGCGATCTTGACCGCTGTCTCCAGCCCTTCCGCGCCGCTGTTGAGCAGCACCGACTTTTTGGGAAAATCACCGGGCGTGACGGCGTTGAGCAGTTCGGCTACTTCGACATACGAGGGATACGTGCCGACGATGGCGCACAGGTGCAGCAGATCGGCGGCCTGCTGCTGCACGGCGGCGACCACAGTGGGCGGGCAGTGTCCTACCGCCAGCGCGCCGATGCCTCCGGCGAAGTCCAGCAGCGTGTTGCCGTCGGCGTCGGTCAGCGCCGCGCCCTCAGCCTTGAGGATTGCGACGGGCGTCAGCTTGGCCGCGCCGCGTGGGGTTGCTGCTTCCCGGCGCGCGACCAGCGCCTTGGACTGAGGGCCGGGCAGTTCAGTAACGAGCTTAATCGTTGGCATGAGCTTGGAATCCTGATGAATACTATTCTTCAAAACGTGCCGCGATATTGTATCATTGTGCGCGACACGCCAACAATTGCGGTATCGACTATGTCCATCTCACTGCATCAACGCCGTCTCTGTGTTTCTCCGCGCCTCTGCGGTGAATGTTCTCGTTGTGTCCTGCCTCATCAGTCATTACCCATCACTCATCACTACCAGTAGGTACTCCTATGCAAGCATGTCTCGCGCTCGAAGACGGGCGCATCTTCACCGGAACAGGCTTTGGCGCGGAAGGGGTGCAGACGGGCGAACTCGTCTTCAACACCTCGATGACGGGCTACCAGGAAATCCTCACCGACCCGTCGTACCACAAACAGATCGTCACGATGACGGTCGCGCATGTCGGCAACACGGGCGTCAACCTGCACGATGTCGAGTCGGAGCGCGTGTGGGTCTCTGGCTTCGTCGTGCGTTCGCTCAGCCCGGTGGTGAGCAACTGGCGCGAACAGGGCGACCTGGACGCTTACCTCAAGGCGCAGGGCGTGATCGGTATCAGCGAGGTGGCGACCCGCGCACTGGTGCGGCACATCCGCAGCAGCGGCGTGATGCGCGCGGCCATCGCGCACGGCCCGGCGGCGGCTGATCCAGCGGCGCTGGTCGAAGTGGCGCGGCAGTCCCCGGATATGTCCGGCTGGAATCTGGTGGACGACGTGACCTGCGCGGAGACCTATCACTGGACGGAACGCAGCGATCCGCAGTGGTATCGCGACCACCGCTACAACCCGGCAGGCCCGCTGGTCGTGGCCTATGACTTTGGCATCAAGCACAATATCCTGCGACTGCTCACCGACCGAGGGCTGCGTGTGACCGTCGTCCCGGCACAGACGCCCGCAAGCGAGGTGCTGGCGCTCAACCCGGCGGGCGTGTTCCTCAGCAACGGCCCCGGCGACCCCGCCGCCGTCACCTACGCGATTGACAACGTGCGCGCCCTGCTCGGTCAAGTGCCGGTCTTCGGCATCTGCCTGGGGCATCAAATCCTGGGGCTGGCGCTGGGCGGCAAGACAGAAAAGATGCGCTTCGGCCATCGCGGCGGCAACCAGCCCGTCAAAAACCTGCTCACGGACGTGGTCGAAATCAGCAGCCACAATCACGGCTTCGCGGTCACACCGGACAGCGACCTTTCCGGCGCAGAGATCACGCACATCAACCTGAACGACAACACCGTTGAAGGGCTGCGCCATGTCGAACTGGGTGCATTCAGCGTGCAGTATCACCCGGAAGCCTCGCCCGGCCCGCATGATTCGCTGTACCTGTTCGACGAGTTCGTCGGGCGTGTGCAGCAGGGGCAGGCTGTAACGAAGTAGCGGCTGATTTCAACGCCGCTCTACGGCTGTGGTATTTCGTTTTCACCTGTCGCTACAGGCGCGCTGAATCACGTGTCCTGTCCTGATCGGATTCCCGTGGCCCTCACGAGAGCTGCGACAGGAAGGAAAACAGCCCGGCAATCGGCTACAATTCAGGGATAGTTTTCTACGATGTTGCGGAGGCGTTGACGATGGATTTCTTGCGGAAGCTGTTGGGCGGCGGCGCGGGTGCTCCCGGCCGTGGGGATATTGGGCTGTATTTTTATATCAGGCCGCGCGGCTGCCAGGAAGTCGTGCGCGTGCGGATTGACCCCAACAACGACCTGAGCCTGGAAGACGACAACCGCAGTTACTTCGTGCGGAAGTCGGTGCGCGGCACTACCTACAAGTGCACCCGCAGCGCTGAACTGTACATCAGCTTTGGCGCAGACCGCCGCGTGCGCGAGATCGAAGTCATGGATGGCGAGCAGGTCAGCGAAGAGGACTACAACGCCTGGGTGGCGACACAGAGTTAACCCGCATCATTCGTGACGGACGAACGGCGCGTTCACCCGCTCACCCGTCAGCACGTTGTAGTGCTGCACATGCAGCGTGGGCAGCGTGACGACCGCGCACGTGCTGCTGCCGTCCGAACGTTCGCCGCATACCGAGCCGGAGTTGACGACCCAGGCCGCACCCACCTGCGCCAGCATCGGTGCGTGCGTGTGGCCGAGGATGATCAGATCGGACTGTGCCGCCGTGACGACCTGCCTGAAGGTCTCTGTTTTCGAGAACGGGAAGAGATAATCGAGGTTGCTCCAGGGCGTGCCGTGCGTCATGTAGGCGCGCAGCCCGGCCCACTCGAAGCGCAGATGGTCGGGCAGGCGCGCGGTGTACTGCGCCGTCTCCGCGTCCAGAATCATCGCATGGTCACGGCCATAGCGCCGCGACAGCCAGGCGTTGTTCTGCTCGGCGTCGGCGTCGTGGTTGCCCAGCACGCAGGGGATGTCACGTTCGCGCAGCAGCCGCACCACCGCGTCGCCGTCCAGCCCCTTGCCCACCAGATCGCCCGCGCAGACCACCTGCTGCACGCCCTGCCCGTCGAGGATGTCCAGCGCGCGCCGCAGCGACGGCAGGTCGGCGTGCACGTCCGCGATCAGGCCGATTTTCATGACAGCATCGTCGTGTTCGGCGTTGCCCAGTACTCCGAGCCGTCCTTTGAGCGGTTGAGATGCCCGCGCTCGAATAGTTCGCGCCGCAGCAGCGCCGGGTCACCGAACGTGTGCCACTTGTTGAGCAGATTGTTCACCTCGCGCTCTGTGTAGACTCGTTCAACCTCAAAGTGCCCGGCCAGGAAATCGATGGCGATGAGCTGCACCTCGCGCTTGCTCGGCCACTGCGCCAGACGCTCCTCGTCATCCAGAAAGGTCTTCAGTTCAGGCGGCGCGGCCATGCTCAGTCCTCCACTCGCGGTTTAACGGGTTCTTTCGCCGTCGGCTTCGGCTCATCGATATTGCCGTTGTGGCGCGTCATGGCGAGGTCAATGCCATCCTTCAGCCAGGTCTCTACGGCGTCGCTCGCCCGATCCACGACCTGCGCGGCCAGGATGGCGTCGTCGCCCTTGAAGACGCTCAGCACATAATCGCGCGGGGCCATCTTGCCCGGCGGACGCCCGATGCCGAAGCGCAGGCGGTTGAAATCCTGCGTGCCCAGGTGCTGGATGACGCTCTTGATGCCGTTCTGCCCGCCCGCGCCGCCGGACTGCCGCAGCCGAATCGTGCCGAGCGGGATGTCGAGATCATCGGAGACGACCAGGATGCGCGGCAGTTCGACCTTGTAGAAATCGACCAGCGAACGCACCGCCTCACCACTCAGGTTCATATAGGTCTGCGGCTTGGTCAGCACCACCTTCCTGCCGTGAATCATGCCGCTGGCGGACATGGCTTTGCGCTCGGTCTTGCCGAAGCTCAACCCGTGCCGCCGTGCCAGTTCGTCCAGCACACGAAAGCCAACGTTGTGGCGCGTCTCCGCATACTCTTTGCCGGGGTTGCCCAACCCGATGATCAGATACCAATCGGTCATGTAAAGAACCTCAATACGTTAATCGCCCGTCGGATGCGTCAGGCGCTCGGTGGGCATTGGTGTGGTCGTCGCCGTGCGCCGCAGCCCCAGCACCGCCGGGATGAGCGCTGCGCCCGCGACCACTGCGCCGAGCAAGCCCATATCCGCCAGCACCCGAACCGTCGTGCGCGCGTAGACATTGATGACAACCTGTGGATCAGTGATCGCGCTGCCCAGTTCCGCGCTCGCCAGCACGTTGACGCGGTTGAGCGCCAGCCCGGTCAGCAGCGAGACGGCCACCGTCATGCCGATCAGCCGCAGGATGATGACCAGCGCCGAAGCCACGCCGCGATGCTCGTCGTCCGCCGCGTTGATCACCGCCGCGCTGATGGGCGAGAACGTCAGCCCCAGCCCGATGCCAACCAGCGCCATTTCTACTGCGATGATCCCATCCGGCAAGTCAATGCGCCAGGTCTGCCAGATCAGCAGGAAGCCGACGATAGATGTGCCCAGCCCCAGCACCGTCGTGCGTTGATAGCCGATGCGCTCGCTCAACCAACCCCCGGGTACTGCCGCCAGCGCCATAGGCACGGTCAGCGCAGAGAGCAGGATACCCACCTGCAAGGCCGCCTCCGTGATCTTGGTCGGGTCCTCCGTGCGCATGTTGACCAGGATTGGAACACTCACCAGCCCGATCATCAGGCAGAAGCCAACCAGCAGATTGACCACCGATGCCGCCGACAGCCCTCGATTACGGAACATCGACAGGTTGATCAGCGGGTCTTTGACGCGCCGCTCGACCAGGATGAAGCCGATGAAGGCCAGCAGCGCCATAGTCAGTACGGGCGCGGCATAGGGCGGGAGCTGGTTCATTTCCTCGAAACTGCCCGTCGTGCTGGATACCTCGATGTTTGCGCCCAAACCGAGAATCAGGCCGAGCAGCGCCAGCGTGATCAGCAGCGTGCCGGGCAGGTCGAAGCGCCCCACCGCGCGGCGTACCGGGACGCGTCGCAGTGCCCACAACGTCAGCACCAGGATCACCAGTGTGATGGGTACATTGATCCAGAACAAATCCTGCCAGGGCAGGAACTGCACCAGGATACCGCCATACAGATGCCCCAGCACCCAGCCGAGCGTATCGACTGCGCCGATCACGCCGAGCGGCTGCGCGCGACGCTCTGGCGGGAACAGGTCGCCGACCAGCGCCAGACTCACGGGCACGAGCGCGCCCGCGCCGAGCGCCTGGATCACGCGCCCAATGACGATGGCGATCAGCGTGACGACCTCGCGTTCCGGGCGCTGCCCCAGACGACGGAAGATCGAGTACAGAAAGTCGGTCGGCCACTGGTGCGCCGTCGCCACCAGGATTGAACCCACGATGAAGATCAGCAGGCAGGCGATATAGACGCGCCGCCTGCCCACCAGATCGCTGACGCGCCCCATGAAGGTCATACTGACGGCGTAGGCCAGCAGATAGCCGCTGACGACCCAGGCGGCATCGTCCAGGGCAGTTTGCAGCGGCAGGTTCAGGTCCAGCACGATCTCCGGCAGGAACGCCGAGACAATCGTCAGATCGAGCGAGCCGATGAAGACGGGCAGGCAGATCAAACCCAGGACGAGCCAGGGGTTGATGGCGCGGTCGGTGCGAACAGTCATGAAGTGCTTATGCTCCCTCTGGGCCGTTCAGTTCCGGGTCGGCGTCGAAGTCATAGAACTCAATTGTCCAGGTGGTCGGCCCCGGCGTGGCCGTCTGTGCGCCTGTTGGCGGCTGCACGATCACGAATTTGAGCGGCAGCAGGCGTTCGCGGTCGATGAACACATCTACGGTTACTTCGCCCGTCATCTGCACAATGTTGACGATCAGCGCGGAGACATCCTCGCCATTCGCAACCGATGACAGATGATAGGCCGCCGTGCCATCTTCCAGCGCCGTTTCGCCCACGAACGACAGATTGCGCAGCGACTTGAGCGCCGCCTGTAAACCGGAGTCTTCGGTCGCGATCAACGTCTGCGGGTCAAAACCCTCAGCCAGAATCGCGTTCTGCCATTCCATGTTGGTGAACACGCCGCGAATCCACTGGTCAGCCCCGCGCGCGAAGATGTCCACATCCAGCGGCAGATTGCCCAGCAGCACGCGCGCTGACGCCTGAATGACATCCGGAGCGACGTACTGCCCCTTGAGCGAATTGAACAGGACAACGCCAAAATCAGTCTCGAAGAAATATTCCGCCCCGGCACGGTCAACGGAGACTCGCAGCGTGCTGGCCGCGCGGGTGTTGCTGCTCGCTTGCAGGAGCAGGTCGGCAGGGCTGGGTGTTGGTTCAGGAGTGGGACTGGTTCCGCCAGCGTTGCAGCCAGCCGCGACCAGGACGATGAGAATCAGGCATAAAGCAAGACGGCGCACAGCTACATCCTTGTTACACATTCACGACATGCAGTATACAGCCGAAATTGAATACGTTGGATAGCAGGTTGGGTTGCGTTCTCCGCTTTGTCAGTCCATCCGCGCAGCGGCAGATCTGCCCTCATTAGGCATACTCTCATCTTGAAGCGCCACCCACCAGACGACTAGGTCGTGTTGACATTTGATCTCATGTCAAATTTTTCGTCAGGCGGACGGCATATATGCCGTCCCTACACGATCATATGCTATTCGTAGGGACGCGATACATCGCGTCCCCTGACCTGAAACTATATCGGAAACGCAGAACGTCAACAGAACCTAGCAAGGGGAGCGTGAGACCTTCAGTATGACAAATACAGGTCATACAAGTGTCAGATGACACTGAATCCGTCATGTCAACTGTTATACGATCAGGATGAAATAGGTGTATTGGGGGGAAATCTCATGCACGAAAAGCCAGAAGTTGAAGTCAAAGGGGAGCAGAGAGACCGCAGCTTCCTTGCAGTGGTGCTGATCATTCTGGGACTGTTGGCACTGCTGTCAAATTTCGTGACGGTCACTGAGGACGTGGGCATCCTCGCGTTGATTCTTGTGGGCGTTGTGTTCCTCGCCTATGGGCTGTATGCCTGGCGTTTCGGTTTCACGATTCCGGGCTGCATCATCACGGGCACGGGGATTGGCGTTTTCGTGTCGCAGCGGCTCGTTGACCCATCCGGCGAAGTGGAAGGCGGCATCATCGTCCTGGGGCTGGCTGCCGGGTTCATCGCCATCTCCATCCTGAGCTACCTGTTCAAGCAGAAAAACTCATGGTGGCCGCTGATACCGGGTGGCATTCTCGGCGTGGTTGGCGCGATGCTGACGATCAACACCCCTGCGTCGCTCGATCTGCTTGAACAGGTCGGACGCTTCTGGCCGCTGATCCTGCTCGTCATCGGCGTCTGGATCCTGCTCGACCGGCACGAGCAGCAGCGCGATTAACAACAATCTCGAAAATTCTCTCCCTAATGGCGCGGAAGAGCCGCTGAGCGTACTGCCCGGCGGCTCTTCTCATTCCGCCGCCACCCGCGCGATGACCGCCTCGGCCACGCGCGTCTTGCTCATCAGTTCGAGCGGTGTCGCGCCGCCCGCCGCGTCGAGGATGACCACGCGGTTCGTCCCGACCTCGAAGCCCGCGTCAGTCGCACTGATGTCGTTGGCGACCAGCAGATCCAGCCCCTTGCGCTCCAGCTTGGCGCGCGCATTCGTCAGCAAATCCTGGCTCTCTGCCGCGAAGCCGACGACCAGGCGGGGGAAGCCGCTCTGCGCCCGCGCCGCCTTAACGCTCAGCAGGATGTCTGCCGTGCGCGTCAGTTCCAGCGTCGGGGCATCGTCGCTGCCCTCGCGCTTCTTGATCTTCTGCGCCGCCACCGTCTTCGGGCGGAAGTCGGCCACCGCCGCCGCCATGATCAGCGCATCAGCGTCGCGGCAGGCTTCCAACACCGCGTCGTGCAGCTCCTGCGCGCTGCCTACCGCCACGACCCGCGCGCCCAGCGGAATCGGCAGATCGCGCACGGTCGTGATCAGCGTGACCGCCGCGCCCGCGTCCAGCGCCGCCTGCGCCAGCGCATAACCCTGCCTGCCTGACGAGCGGTTGCTGATGTAGCGCACCGGGTCAATCGCCTCACGCGTGCCGCCCGCCGTAATCACGACGCGCTTGCCCGCCAACGCGCCCGTCTGCGCCATCGCCAGCCGGATGTGTCCGAGCAGCGCCGGTGTCTCCGGCAGCCGTCCCTTGCCCACTAGCCCGGAAGCAAAGCGCCCCTCGTCCGGCTCGATCAGATACGCCCCGCGCGCCCGCAGTGTCTCAATGTTCGTTTGGGTAGCCGGGTGCTGGTACATGCCGCCGTCCATCGCCGGGGCAATCAGCAGCGGGCAGCGTGCCGCCAGCGCCGTGACCGAAAGCAGATCGTCCGCCAGCCCGTGCGCCAGCTTCGCCAGCGTGTTAGCCGTTGCCGGGGCGATCGCCAGCACGTCCGTGCCCTCGCCCAGCCCGACATGTGCGATGTGCGTCGGCAGCGCGCTGCTCCCTTCCGCGCGCCACAGGTCGGTATACACCGGGCGTCCGGTCACCGACTGGAACGTGAGCGGCGTGACGAACTGTTGCGCCGCTTGCGTCATGATCACATCCACCAGCGCGCCCGCCTGCGTCAGCTTGCTCGCCAGGTCGACGGCTTTGTAAACGGCGATGCTGCCCGTCACGCCCAGGATGACGCGCTTGTTGTGCAGCAGGGTGATCGGTTCAGGGGACATGTCGTGCGCCTCTTGTAACATTGTCGCGTGGCGGACATTATACTATGTACGATACCGATGAGTAACGAGGGTAAACCATGCGGAACATCATCAGCATCCTGATCATCGCCTGCCTGCTGGCGGGCAGCGCGGCGGCACAAGCCGACACCGTACCCGATCTGAGCGGGTTGAGCGTACCGGAAGCGGCGGCGGCGCTCAACCGCGTCGGCATGGCGCTGGGCGCGGAAGTGGGCGAGGCGTGGACAGCCGAATCCGGGCTGGAAGCGGGCAGCATCGTGACGCAGTCAGTCGCGGCGGGCAGCGCTGCCCAACCGGGTGCGGCGGTGGATGTGACCGTGCTGCGCTCGCCCAATGTGCTGCTGATCTTCGACGACAATGACCTGACGCTGGTCAATCAGAGCGGCGGCGTGCTTGACCTGACCGGACTGAGCTTCAACGCCAGCGCGGGCAGCAGCGCCAGCTTCGCCGCGTCGCGCTGGTCGGGGTCGCTGCGCGCCGGACAGTGTACGCAGGTCTGGTCGGTGGGGCGCAACGGGCCGAAGGGTCTGGATGAATGCAGCTTGATTCAGAACTGGCTGGTGACGACCAACACCGCCGAGCATTTCTGGACGGCGGGCGCGACGAATTTCCGCGTGCTGCAAAACGGCATCGAGCGGGCGAGCTGCGCGGTGAGCAATCCGGGGCGCTGCGAATTCTATGTGGCGGCGGCGAGCGCGGCGGATAATACGCCCTACGTCTACTTCGCCTACACTGACGAGCGGCTGGCGATCATCAACCAGTCTGACGATCAGTGGATGGCGCTGGCGGGCTTCACGGTCTACAACAACTTCGGCCCGGCGGCAAGCGCGCCCATCCCGCTCAGCGATGCGTCGCTCTACGGTGGGCTGCTCAACCCGGCGGCGCGCATCGGCCAGCTCGCGCCGGGGCAGTGCATCCTGTTCACCAACGGCGCTCTTGACCTGGAGACGCCGCAGCCCTGCGATGTGATCGCCCGGCTGGCGGTCGATCCGGCGCTGATCTTCTGGGGCGCGGCCTTCGAGATGGACAGCCTGGACGGGCAGCGGCGCTCGTGCCCGGCGGCCACAGCAGGGCGGCTGACGCTGTGCATCATGCCGCGTTGAGTGCTGCGCGTCCTCCTGCTGCGTTTGAATCCCGTTTCCCGTACTCACGTCAAGTTTCGCGTGAAGTGACCCTGTGTTATACTGGCGTGCATGACGCCAGAACTTCCTGACTGGATTATGCAAGCCAAGGCGCGCGGCCTGAGCGATACGCTGCGGTTGGCACTGGATGTGCTGGAACCGCTGGGCGCGCTGGGGGCACAGGCGCTGTGGGTCGCACAGCCTGTGCTGGGCTTGTGGCTGCCGCGTCAGGCGGTGAGCGAACTGGCGGAAGCGCTGGAGTCGCCCGATGGCATCGAACGGCTGCGGGCGTTTCTGGACGAGTAGCGGCGCAACAACAAGAGGGGTACGGTGGACGGCACGACGCAGATTCTCACAACCCTGATCTTGCTGCTGGCGATGGTCATCAGCGTGCTGGTGACGCAGTTCATCCGACGGCGGCGCGATTTGTATGTCCTGCGCGATATCCCCGCCTACCGCGTCCTGCCGGGGCGCGTGGGCGAAGCGATTGAAGCCAACCGCCCGGTGCATATCTCGCTGGGCAGCGCGGGCGTGGGCGCGGGCAGCACGATCCTGGCGCTGGCGAGCGCTGAACTGGCTTATCAGATGGCGGGGCGCGCCGCGATTGGAGCCGCGCCGCCGATTCTAACCGTCGCTGACCCAACAGCGATCCCCCTGGTACAAGACACATTACGGCGTGCATATGCCGCGCGTGGGCTGGTCAGCAGCAGACGCGGCAGTGTGCGCTGGTATCCCGGTGGCGGGCGCTCGCTGGCCTTCGCTGCCGCGCTGACGGCCACGCTGGGCGATGACCATGTGGCAACTAATCTGTTGGTGGGCAGCTTTGGCGCGGAACTGGCGCTGGTGACGGAAGCCGCCATGCGCCGCGACCAGAGTGTGATCGCCGCCAGCGACCAGCTCGAAGGACAGGCGGTGGCCTTCGTGATGAGCGATCCGCCGCTGATCGGGGAAGAAGTTTACGCGGCTGCGGGCTACCTGGGTGGCAGCCCGGCGCAGACCGCCAGCGTCGTCGCGCAGGATGTGCTGCGGCTGCTGCTGATCCTCGCCATCCTGCTGCCAACGGCCATCGCACTCGGTGATGCCCTGCTCAACGGGCGTTTCAGCGCGGCGATTGGCCGCCTGCTGGGAGGGGGATAAACGATGGGACGGCTTGGCTCGGCGCTGACCTCGGCGGTCGCCATCGGCTTTGGCCTGCTGACTCTGCTCGGCCTGCTGGCGGGTGGGTTCTTCGGCACGATTGCGAACCTCTTCATTCAAATCACAGTCATCACAGCGGCTGCGGCAGTGTTGATCGGCATCGCCAATCTGCTCGGCGTCCACTTCGGGCGCATTCGCGAGCGGCGCGGCGGCTGGGGCTACAGCATCATCCTGCTGCTCAGCACCATCGGCGTGCTGCTGCTGTATATCCTCGAACGTGCTAACGTGCTGACGGGAACACCCGCGCCGACCACCATCCTGCTCGAATCGGTGCAGGTGGCGATTGAATCCGCCTTGGCTGGGCTGGTGTTGTTCGCGCTGGTTTATGGCGCGCTGCGGCTGCTGCGGCGCAAGGTCAGCGCGAGTGGACTGTTGTTCACGCTCGTGCTGTTGGTGCTGCTGGCGGGCGCGCTGCCGCTGGCGAACGCTACGCCGCTGGCACTCATCCGCGACTGGCTGCTGGCTGTGCCAGTCAGCGCCGGGGCACGCGGCATCCTCCTGGGAATCGCGTTGGCGACGGTGGTCACGGGTATGCGCGTCCTGATCGGTCAGGACCGTTCGTACCGTGAATAAGACTGTGGAGACGGTCTATGAATGATGATTTCAAGAAGCAGCCGCCGCCGGATGATGATGACTCACTGGACTGGTTGAGCGAACTGCCTGATGACGAGCACTCTGAAAAGCCCAGCCTGGGTTTCACAGGCGAATTGAGCTGGAAGAAAGACATCGAGTCCGCTTTCGATGACCCTTCGACCCCCGATGCCGATGATTTCTCCTGGATGCAGAACCAGGACGACGACGCGGGCGCCGCACAGACGGGTGGCAGCTTCGGCTTCACCAACCAGTTAGACTGGAAGAAAGCCGTCGAGCAGGGCGCGCCGATGGGCGAGGATGACTCACTCGACTGGCTGAGCAATGTCGAGAGCGAGAGCGCCAGTGCCCCTACGCTGCCTTCGCAGCCAACCGAACCGCGCAGCCCGGTGCTGCCGCAGGGCAGTGGCGACGATGACCCGTTGGCCTGGCTGCGGCAGTACCCGGAAGCCGACGCGCGCGAAACGACCCCTGAAACGCCCGCTATCGAACCGGATGAGACCAGCATCCCGGAGGCAAGCGACGACGACCCGCTGGCCTGGCTTTCGCAGTACGAACCCGCGGACGACTCGCAGCCCGCGCAGCCTGCTGCCGCCCAGCCTGTCGATGACCCTGACGCGCTGCTGCCTGACCTGCCCGGCGACGAGGAAGACTCGCTGGGGTGGCTTTCGCAGTACGAACCCAAGGACGACTCGCAGCCCGCTGCCGCCCTGTCCGCCGATGACCCCGACGACCCGCCCGGCGACGAGGAAGACCCGCTGGCCTGGCTTTCGCAGTATGAACCCAAGCCAGACTCCGCGTCTGAACAACCCGCCTCCGCCCTGCCCGCTGATGACCCCGATGACTTGCCCGGCGACGAGGAAGACTCGCTGGAGTGGCTCACGCGCTATGTGCCAGAAGAAGCCGTCCCCACGCCGTCCGCTGTCGCGGATGAGGCGGATGAACTGCCCGACATGGACAGTGCCTTTGAGTGGGTGGAGCAGGAGGCCGCGCCGCCCGTCGCTACCAGCGCGCCCGATGCGGCGACCGATGAGGATGATCAGTTAGCCTGGCTGCGGCAGTACGCCCCGCCAGAGGAACTGGAGAAAGCTGAACACGCGGCGGCGGCGGACGATTGGGCACAGGATGACGACGAGCTGTTCGATGTGCCGATGGCGACTCCGCACGGCGAAGAACCCGCCGTGCCACAGCCGCAATCGTGGTTCTCCGACGATGACGAGGACGAGCTGCCTGAGCCGGAAGCGATGCCGGACTGGCTGGCGCAGATGAACGTTGGCGCGCCCGCCCCGGCTGCCGCCTCTGTTGAGCCGCCCGAAGCGGAGGCAGAACCCGACTGGCTGGCGCAGATGAACGCCGCGCCGATGTCCGACGAGGAAGATGATCTGCTGGACGGGCTGGACGAAGCGCTTGGACTGCCCACGCAGCCGCAGGGCGAAGTGCCCGATTGGCTGCAGGCCGCCGCGCCGCAGCCTACGCCGGCGGATAGCGACGACATCTTCGCGCAGTTGGGGTTGGAGTCTCCGGATACGGGTTACGATTTTCTCGACAACGTAGAAGAACCTGCCGACGACGACATTCTGGGCGGTCTCCAGTTGGGTGAGGCGCAGACGACCGATTGGTTCGCTGAGCCGGAAGCAGAAGCCGCCACCACCGACGATACTCCATCCTGGCTGCGTCAGCTTGAAACGGCTGACGAGGACGAATCCCCCGCGCAGGCCGAAGCCGATTTCCTGGCCGAGCTGCGCGGCGCAGACAAGACTCCGCGCAAAGGCGCGAGCGACTTCGAACTGGCCGACTTCAGCAGCTTTGAGGCGCGCGGCCTGGACGATATTGACCGCCTGCTCGAGTCTTACGAAGACATCGAACCCGCGCTGCCCAGCGAACCCAGCAGCATGGGCGATGACGCGCTCGAACGCCTGCTTTCCGATAACGAGATGGAACGCATCGCCAGCGCCCGGCGCGGCGACGCCAGCCGCACCGCTCTGCCGGAACTGTCGCCGGATGCGCCCGAATGGTTGAGCGAGATCGGCGCGACGGTTGGCTCGGTCGGTGAAATATCGGCGGCGGCTATCCTGCGCAAGCAGGCGCAGCAGGAACGCCCGGTAGAAGCGCTTTCCGATCGGCTGCAAGCACTGCACGAGGCGGGCAAGCAGCTCCCGCAGCCGCGCGACGAAGCGCCGCCCGAGGTGCTCAAGCGCGTGCTGACAGGCATTGATCAGGTTATCGCGCCCACGCCCATCCGTCCCGGTCTGCCGGGGCTGGTCGATAGTGCAGCGCTCAGCGATGCCCAGCGCGACAGGCTCAAGCTGCTGCGTGGATTGGTCGCGCTGGATACGCCGCGCACCCCTGGGCGTTCTGCGGTGGATATTACGCTGGACGCGCCCGAACTGAGCGACCTGTTCGACGCTGAACCTGATATTGATGTGGGCGAGAAACCTGCCGCGCGTCGTGCCTTGCCTGTGCCGCGCCTGCGCCCGAAGTTCGACCGCCTGCTGGTCGCGCTGCTGATCACCGCCGCCGTCGTGCTGCCGTTCTTCGTCGGCGCGCTGCGCATTGGCGATCTGCCCGCGCGTGAATTCGCCGCAGGCAGCCGGGGCGCGCTGGCCTATCAGCAGGTCGAGGCGCTCAACGAGGGCGATCTGGCGCTGGTCGCCGCCGACTACGGCCCGACGGGTGCGGCGGAACTCGACGGCAGCCTGGACGCAGTGCTGCGTCACATCCTGCTGCGCGGCGCACGCCCGGTGCTGGTGAGCGCCAACCCGGTTGGCCTGCTGCGCGCCCGCAACCGCCTGGAAGCGCTGACGGGTGACGCGCTGTTCGTGCAGCAGTTAGGGCGCGAGAATCGCCCGCTGACGGCCAATAACGATTACTACGTGCTGCGCTATCTGGTGGGCGAGGCGATTGGCCTGCGGCTGCTGAGCGGCGACATCGCCGGGTTAGCCACGACCGACATCAACGGCCAGCCGACCAATTTGCAGGTCACGACGCTCAACGACTTCCGCCTGATGGTGGTCATCGCTGAACGCGCCGAGGATGTGCGTACCTGGGCGGAACAGATCGCGCCGCTGACTGCCAGCCCACTGTTGCTGGTCACAGGTTTCTCCGCTGCACCGCTGGCCGAGCCGTATGCGCTCTCCGGTGGGCTGCTGGTGGGCTACCGCGATGCCTACACCTACCGGGCGATGCTCGACGGCGGTGCGGATTCGGGTGACACAACGCAGATCACCCCACCGCCGATCACAACTGTTGCGCCACCGGAAAGCACGCCGGAAGCGACCGCCGAGGCCACCGAGCCGAGCAGCCTACCGCTGCCCGCTGAGGCGACGGCTGAAGCCACAGCAGAGGCGCTTGAACCCACGAGCGAACCCGCCGAAGCGACCGCTACCGCGATACCGCCGACGGATGTGCCGCCCAGCGCGACACCTGTTCCGCCTACCGCGACCGCGTCGCCTGTGCCACCGACCGCGACGGTCGAGCCGAGCGCGACGCCGCCGCCCACCGCCACCCGCCGTCCGACGATCACGCCGACGCCGAGCGTTTCGCCAACCGCGGGCACGGGCGTGCGCGGGGTCGTCAACAGTAACCAGGGCATCAATGTGCGCGAGGGTGCTGGACGCAGCTTCCGCGTCGTGGCAGTGCTGGGGCCGGGCGATATTGTCGAGATCATCGGGCGCAACGCCGATGAGAGCTGGTACGAGGTGCGGCTGGAAGATGGCACGGAAGGCTGGGTCTCGGCACAGTTCCTGCTGCTGGAAGTCCCCGGCGAGGCCACACCAACCGCCGAGAGCGCCTTGCGGGTAGACCCCAATGCCGTCGTCGCGCTGGATGGCGACTTCAGCTTCGGGGTGCTGCGCCAGGAGGCTACCGCCGAGGTCACGCCAGAAGCCACATCAGAGGCGCTTGAGGCTGCGACAGAGCCGAGCGAAGCCGCGCCGCCCGCGCCCGCCCAGAGCGCACGCCCTGCGCAGCCGGAGAACCGCGACGCGCGCTGGTACAGCATGACATTGGGCTTGATCGTGATTATCGCCGTGATCGCGCTGGGGGCGATTGTGAATATCCTGCGCGGCCTGTTCCGCAGAGGTGCAAAAGCATGAGCGGCGAGCAGATCGGATTGTGGGCTGGCTTTGTCTTCACGCTGATGATCTTCAGCTATGTCCTGGGCGATAACATCCTGTATCGCATCGCCGTCTACGTCTTCGTCGGGCTGGCGGCCGGCTACATCACCATCGTCACGGTGGAGAGCGTGCTGCTGCCCTGGATACGCGGTACGCTGCTCTCGCCAGCAGCGGGCATCGGCGGCATCGTAGTGGGCATCATCCCGCTGCTGCTGGGACTGCTGCTGCTCTTTAAGACCTCGCCGCGGTTGGGGCGAGCGGGCAACATCGCCATCGCCTTCATCATCGGCGTGGGCACGGCGGTCGCGCTGGTTGGCGCGGTCTCCGGCACGCTGCTGCCGCTGGCTGCGGCGACGGGCAGCGCCGTGCGCGTGGACGTGATCAACGGCTTCCTGCTCGCCCTGGGCGTGATCAGCACGCTGACCTACTTCTGGTATCTGGCGCGGCGCAAACCCGATGGCACTACACAGCGCAGTCTGCTGATCCGCACGGTCGGCGCGCTCGGCCAGTTTTTCATCATCGTCACGTTAGGCGCGCTGTACTCCGGCGCAATCCTGACCAGCCTGACGATCTTCAGCGAACGCATCGGCTTCATCGTCGCGCGCATCACAGGGGGCTGATTCATGGCAGCGGAACGTTCCAGTACGAGCGGTTCCATCCTGGCGGCGGACTTCGGCAATGTGCTGACGCGCGCCATCCTGATCGATATGGTGGACGGCGTATACCGCATGGTCGCCCGCGCCGAGACGCGCAGCACCGCCGATTTTCCGATTGGCGACGCGCGCGTGGCCTTACTGCGTGCCGCCGACGAACTCAACGCCGTCACCGGGCGTATCCTGTTCGATGAACACGAGCGTCTGATCACGCCGGAGCGCCCCGACCGTTCAGGCGTGGATGCCTTCGTCGCCACGGCCAGCACCGGGCGTTCGCTGCGTACCGTGCTGGTCGGCCTGGTGCCGGAGGTGAGCATCGCCAGCGCGCGGCGTGCGGCGGCGGGCACTTATGTTGATGTGGTCGAGACGATCAGCCTGGACGATGGCCGCGACGAAGAAGCGCGCCTGAACGCCCTGGTCAACGCGCACCCGGATATGGTCTTCATCACGGGCGGCACGGAGGGCGGCGCGGAAGAACCGCTGCTCGAACTGGCCGAGGTCGTGCGTCTGGGTGTCAAGCTGCTCGGCGAACGCCAGCCGTTGATCCTCTACGCGGGCAACAGCATCCTGATCCCGCAGATACAGGCGCTGTTTAAGGGCGTCGCGAATCTGGTCGTCGCGCCCAATATCCGCCCCTCGCTGCAACGCGAGGAACTGGAAGCCGCGCAGCTTCAGCTCGGTCAGGCGTTTGATCGACAGCAGTCCAGCAAGGGCGGTTTTGGCGAACTGGGCAGCATCAGCCGCCTGGGGGTACTGCCGACCGGGCAGAGCTACAAGCTGATCACCGAATACCTGGGACTGTCGATGGACGGCAACGTGCTGACCGTCGATGTGGGCAGCGCCGTGAGCACGCTGGCGGCCTCGGTCAGTGGGCGCGTGACCACCGTGATTCGCCCGGACATCGGTCTGGGGCACAGCGCGGGTTCGCTGCATGACCTGGCGGGCGAGGCGTCCATCAAACGCTGGCTGCCATTTGTGCCCGCGCCTGGGCAAATCCGCAGCTATACGCTGAACAAGACGCTGCGTCCCGGCGGCATACCGGAGACGCTGCAAGACCTGTACCTGGAACACGCGCTGCTGCGCGCGGCTATCGATACCCTGCTGCACGCCGCTGCCCCCGGCTGGAGCGAGTCGGTCATGCAGGTCAACACACCACTGCCGCCCTTCAAGCTGATCATTGGCGCGGGCGCGGGGTTGACGCGCGCGGGTAACTCCGGCTATGGCGCGCTGCTGCTGCTGGACGCGCTGCAACCGGTCGGCGCGACGCAGCTCCAGACCGATCCTTATGGGCTGGTGGCAGCGCTTGGGGCGCTGGCGCATCTCAACCCGGAGGCAGTCGTGCAGGTGCTGGATGGCAGCGGCATCGAACAACTGGGCGCGGTGATCAACGTCAGTGGACGTCCCGCCGCCAACCGCACCGCACTCAAGGTGAAGATCACCACTGAATCTGGCGAGGTCATCAAACACGATGTACCCGGTGGGCATCTGTGGGTTTACCCGCTTGGCGTGGGCAAACATGTAAAGGTGGATGTGCGCGCGGTCGGGCGTGGGCTGAGCATCGGCGGGCGTGGTCGCTGGCGCGGCGAGGTTGAGGGTGGTTCGGTCGGCATCATCTTCGATGCACGCGGTCGTCCGCTGCCGCTGGCCGCTGATGTACGCGGGTTGGCGGCGCAGATCCCGCTGTGGATTTCCGAGATTACCGGCGACCCGCCCGTGACGATTGATGAATCCTGGCTGGTGATGCCGGAGGTCAAGCAGGAGGACGAGCCTGTTGCCAAACGCCGCCGCCGGGGCGCGAAACCTGCCGCGCCGAAAGCGCCAGCCGCCCGGCGCGGGCTGTTCGGTCGCCGGGGCAAGACTGCTGAGCCGATGGACGACATCGACCTGCCCGATATGGAGCTGGACGATGAGCCGCAAGAACGGCGCAAGGATGAAGATTTCCTCGATGAACTCGATCAATTGCGACGGGGCTGAGGTGAGGTTGAACGATGCCATACTACCCTGACCAGCGCTACCTGCTTGAATCCACCACGATCCGCCGTGAGCGCTTCCTGCCGGAAAATGTGATTGGCCGCGCGGAAGTGCGCGATGGTGCCAGCGTCAACCTGCGCGATATTGTCGCGCGCGGGCGGCTGCCGTCGCCCTACATCATCGTCGAGGCTGCCGAATTCTTCCGCCTGAAAGACCCCGACGAACTCAAGGGTCTGATGATGGTCGAGGTGGGCGAGACGGTCGAATTCAAGACCCCGCTGGCACAGACCAGCAAGAAGCGCCAGCGCCTCCTGTCGCCGGACGCGGGCGTGGTCGTGTTCATTGGCGACGGGCGCATCATTATTCAGACCTCGCCGGAAACGCTCGACCTCGAAGCCGGGCTGGACGGGCAGGTGGTTGGTGTGCAGGCCGGGCGCGGTGTCACGATTGAGACGTTCGGCGGTCTGGTGCAGGGCGTGTGGGGCAACGGTGGGCGCACGATTGGCATCCTCAAGATCGAGCCGGAGGACGGGCTGGAGAGCATCTATGGCGACCAGCTCAATATCGAATATCGCGGCGCGATTGTCGTCACGCGCAAGCCGCTGCGCGCCACCGGACTGATGGTCATGGAAGATCAGGGCATCGACGGCGTGATCGCGCCCAGCATGGAAACGGATATGCTGCCGCAGGTGCAGGGCGGCAAGCAGACCGTGCTGCTGACCGAGGGATTCGGCTCGATGCGCATGAGCGTGGCGGTCATGAACCTGCTGACCAGCCTGGCGGGGCGGCAGGCGCTGCTCGATGCGGTGCAGCCCAGCCGTTGGGACGCGCGGCGGCCAGAGGTGGTCATAAACCCGTCCGGACGACAGACGGCGCGGCCACCCCGCCCGAACATCGACCTCGTGCTGCAACCCGGTACCATGGTACGCCTGACGCGCGCGCCTAATGCGGGTTCCACCGGGCAAATTATTGATTTGCCAAAAATGCCCAACCTGTTAGAGAATGGTCTGCGGGTGCAGTGTGCCCAGGTGCAGTTATTGACGGGTGAGAAAGTCACCGTACCACTGGCGAATTTAGAGGTCTTTGGGCGATAATAGTATTGCACGACCCAGCGCCTCAACCATGAGGGGAACGACATGAGCTTCAACAGACGCGATCTGCAAGACGACGACGACGATTTCAAGTTTGACGACGAATTTAATTTTGACGACGACAACAAACAAGGTGGCAGCGAGTTTAAATTCGACGATGAACCGGCAGATATCGGCCTGGACGACGATGGCAAGGGCTTTGGCTTCGAGGACGAAGACATGCCCGTCATCGACGAAGACGCACAGGGCGAACGCCGGGGCACCAATCGCACTTTCGTCATCCTCGCGGCATTGATGATCCTGTTGTTCATCCTTGGTCTGGCGGCAGTCATCTTCCTGGCGCTGCGCCCACAGCCGCTCACGGACATCCAGCAGACCAGCACGGCGATTGCGATTGCCAACGCGACGACGGTAGCGCAGCTTAATGCCACGCAGACCGCCGCCCCGCTGACGCAGACTGCCGATGCTGAAATCCTGCAGCTCACAGCCAGCGCGCCGACACCGACGCACACGCCGACCAATACGCCTACGCCGAGCGAGACTCCCACGCTGGAAGCCTCGCCGACGCTCGACTTGACGGAATCGGCGGCCTTCGCGCTGCTGACACAGACGGCCGTCTCGGCACAGCAAACGGCGTCCGTGCCCACCGTACCACCCATTGATTCGAGTGCCGTCGCATTGACCGCTACCGCGCTGTCCCTGATATTGTCCCCTCCGACAACCGATGGTCAGGGCGGTGGCGAGATAGCAACTCCGACGCAGGAAGGCGGATCGGGTGTGCTGCCCACGCCGGGCGCGCTGCCTACCGCGCTGCCAGACACCGGTCTGTTCGATGACCTGGCGGGTGGTGGCGGCGGCATCGGCCTGCTGGCATTGCTGGCGGTCGGGCTGGTCGGCGTGATCATTGCCTCGCGGCGTCTGCGGACGACGAGCTGACACCATCAGGGGGACATCCGGCAGGGTGTCTGCTCACACATCTAAAATAAAGAGGCGGCCACAAAGACCGCCTCTGTTTGTTTTGCGTGGAATGAATCTGCGCTGCGGGGCGGGTCAGTGCCCCAGGATCTGCGCGACCTCGGCTGCGGCGCGCTTGGTCGCATAGAGGATGTAGGCCATACGCGCGTCCTTCTCTGCCAGCACCGCCAGCGAGGCACGCCCGGCGGGATACACCACCATCACGCCTTCCTCGCCTTCCATCAGCAGGCGTTCCAGGTCACCCTGCGCCAGCCGACCCAGCGTGCGTTCCGCCAGGCCGATCAGCGTGGCCGCCATCGCCGCGACCTGCGGGCTGCTAGTCGGATTTTCGTGCGGATTCTCTTCATCACCAGGCGGATAGGCCGCCACGAGTAGGCCATCAATATTCACGATCACGGTCGCTTTGATGCCCTCAACAGCGCTGTGCAGGGTCTTGAGTGTGCGTTCAAGGCGTTGTTCGCGAGTTTCCTGAATCATAACCGGGTGGCCTCTCTGAAGCGCGCAAATGCAGCAGTTGCCCTGCAAGAGTATAGCCGAAGTTTGGTTTGCTCTCAACTAGCGATGTTGGGTGGTCTGGCAGAAGCATGTCGCCCCTGTCCCTAAATCGCCTATAATGGAGACAGTTGTGATGAAAAGCGGAGGGTTATGTGACGAATAGCAATCGAAGCGTACCACTGTGGATGTTTGGGGTGCTGGCGCTGCTGGTGATCGCGGCGGTGCTGGCATTTAATGGGCAGCAGCAGGCTGCGAGTGAAGCCAGTCGGGCGTTGACCGCGCAGGCCGAGGCACAGAATGCCCAGGCCACCGCCGTCGCGCAGTCAGAGGCAACTTTGAGCGCGCAGCAGGCTAGCGCGCAGCAAGCTGAACAGCTTGCCAGTACGCAGCAGGCCGCGATGCAGGTGACGATTGCGGCACAGGCCGACGAACGGGCTACACTGCAAGCCAACCTGGATGCTCAGGCTACGCAGCAGATCGCCGCACAGGCGACGAACAGCGCGCTGCAAGATGCTGTGCAGCAGGAGGTGAACGCCAACGCCACCGCGCAGGCGGTTGCACAGAACAACGCTGCGACAGCTACCGCTGCCCAGGGCGAGGCTGTTACCGCGCAGGCCGTGCTGCAAGCCACTATCGCGGCGGCAGCGGACGACAATGCACAGCTTCAGGCCAGCCTGGATTCAGCAGTCACTGCCGCGACCCAGGAAGCGCAGGCAATGGGAACGCTTCAGGCGCAGTTGGCCGAGTCACAGGCGCAGGTCGAGGCGCTGCAAGGGCGCGCGCTGGCGGCCGTGAGCAGCGAACAACTGGCGAGCAACCTCCCGCTGGGGCTGCTGCTGGGCGTGGAAGCGATCAACAACGGTGACAGCGGCGCGGGTCTGCGCGCTGCGCTGGACGAACGCCCCTATGCGCCTGCCTTCCTTTCCGGTCACGACGATACCGTTTACGGCATGGCCTACAGCCCCGATGGGACGCGCCTGGTCTCCGGCGGCATGGATTTCCAGGCCGTCGTGTGGGACACCGCGACGGGCCGTCCGGTCGGTTCACGGCTGTCGGGTCACACCGACTCGATCTTCAACCTGGCCTACAGCCCGGATGGCCGCTATGTGGCCTCCGCCAGCCCGGATCGGTCGATCATGCTGTGGGACATGCAGACGGGCGAAGGACGGCGGCTGCTCGGTCATACGGATTGGGTCACGAAAGTGGCCTTCAGCCCGGATAGCACGATTCTGGCTTCCGCCAGCAACGATGACAGCATCATCCTCTGGGATGTTGCTGCGGGTGAGCAACTGGCGGTGCTGACGGGGCACAGTGACAATGCGCGCGCGCTGGCCTTCAGCCCGGACGGCAGCGTGCTGGCATCGGGCGGCGCGGACGCGACCATCATCCTGTGGAATGTGACCGCGCGTGAGTTTGGCCGCACCTTCAGCGATTTCCACAGCGACTGGATCAATGACCTGGAATTCAGCTCCAATGGCAAAGACCTCGCCAGCGTAAGCGGCGACGGACAGTTGGTGATCTGGGATGTCCGCAGCGGCGAACCGCGTATAAGCGCCGAGGTGGATTCCGCTCCCGTGACCAATCTGAATTACAGCCCGGACGGCAGCCAGATCGTCACGGCGAGCAGTGTCGTGAGCATCTGGAACTTGGGTGGAAATATCACCCTGGAGCAGATGGTCGGGCCGACGGGCACGAATACGTTGTGGGAAGCGATCTTCAGCCCGGATGGGCAGACGGTAGCTTACTCCGACGGCAGCACTGTTGGGCTGCTGCCCCTGGAGCCGCAGTCGCGGGTAACGCGCAATCTTGAAGGGCAGATGGCCCCGGTTCGCACCAGCGTTTTTAGTCCGGACGGCGCGAGCCTGCTGACCACCAGCGAAGACAGCACCGCGATCCTGTGGGATGTTGCCACTGGTGAGCAGCGCTTCACCATCGAGGCGGGCGGCGGCCAGGGTGTGATCAGCGGCGCGTTCAGCCCGGATGGCAGCCTGATTGCGCTGGGCGGCGGCGACGGCAACACGACGCTGTGGGACGCGGCCAGCGGCGAAGCGATCCGCACGCTGGGCAGGCAGAATGACTGGGTGCTGGGCGTAGCCTTCAGCCGTGATGGAGAGCAGATCGGCGCGATCAGCAGCGATGGCACGGTGCAGCGCTGGGATGCGGCGACTGGTGGCAACCTGAGCCTACCCGATCAGGCACATGATGGCTCAGCGTTGTGGGCCATCGCCTACAGCCCGACCGCCGACATCTACGCGACAGCGGGCGGGGACGGCCTGGTGCGCGTCTGGAACGCCGAGACAGGCGATCTGATCAGTGAACTCAGCGCGCATACCGATCAGGTTTTCGCGCTGGCCTTCAGCCCGGATGGGCGCGTCCTGGCGAGCGGTTCCGGCGATATGTCGGTGATCCTGTGGGATACAGAAACCTGGCAATCGACAAGCGTGCTGCAAGGGCACTCAAGCAGCGTGTTCACAATCGCCTTCAGCCCGGACGGGTCACAACTCATCACAGGCGGGGCGGATAACACGGCTGTCTTGTGGGATGCCGCGACGGGCACAGCGCTCACCACGCCGTTCTACGCGGCACAGGATTGGGTCAATCACGCGGCCTTCAGCCCGGATGGGCGTTGGCTGGCGTTGAGCCTGGGTGGCACGGATCGCCTGGAGCAGCGCGCTGTGCTGCTGCCTACCACAGCGGAGGTGCTGGCCGGGGTTGCCTGCCAGATGGCCGGGCGCAACCTGACGCTGGACGAGTGGCGCACCTACATGATGGGCGCGTATGCCGTGACCTGCCCGGACTACCCGCCGCACTACACGGCGCTGGCCGCGCTGGTTGACGAGGCGGAAGCCGCCGCTGCTACGGGCGACGATTCCGCGCGCAGCTTGTATGCCCGTGCCGTCGAGCAGGTCAGTGTCACGCATGACCCCGGTCTGAACAACACGGTCTGCTGGTTCGGCAGTCTGTACGGTTATGCCGACGTGGTGCTGAGCGCGTGCGAACGGGCGGTCAGCCTTGCGCCGCTGAACGGCAGTTTCGTCGATAGTCGCGGGTTGGCGCGCGCGCTGACGGGCGACATCGAAGGGGCGATCAGCGACTTCCAGTACTATGCCGACTGGAGCCAGGTGTATGGTTTCTTCGAGCCGTCCGGTGCGCAGCGCGCCGAGTGGGTGGTACAGCTCACGGCGGGCGAGAACCCGTTCAACGACCCGGCGCTGATCGAGGAATTGTTCACACAGTAGTTCAAAGACATACTGCACTTTCGACGGGGCGGCCAAAACGGTCGTCCCGTTTTGTGTTTCAGAACCGCCCTTCAGATGCCAGCGCGGCAATGGATATAATGGACTTACCTGGACATATAAGCTGGGTGAGCGCACGGCTACCCTAACGGTACAACGATTTTATTGCGGGGTTGAAAGGTAGAGAGGCATGACAACAACAAACGGAACGAATGGCGCGCATGGTGAGGGCGGCAAGCAGACCGGCACTGAGCTGGTCAAGCGCGGGCTGGCGCAGATGCTCAAGGGCGGCGTGATCATGGATGTGGTCAATGCCGAGCAGGCGCAGATCGCGGAAGAAGCGGGCGCGTGCGCGGTGATGGCGCTTGAGCGCGTGCCGGCGGACATCCGCGCGCATGGCGGCGTGGCGCGCATGAGCGACCCGGATATGATCGAGCAGATCATGGCCGCCGTGACCATCCCGGTGATGGCGAAGTGCCGCATCGGGCATTTCGTCGAGGCGCAGGTTCTGCAGGAACTGGGCATCGACTACATCGACGAGAGCGAAGTGCTGACGCCCGCCGACGAGGAACACCACATCAACAAGCACAAATTCACGGTGCCGTTCGTCTGCGGTTGCCGCAACCTGGGCGAGGCGCTGCGGCGCATCGGCGAAGGCGCGGCGATGATGCGCACGAAGGGCGAAGCGGGCACGGGCGACGTGGTCGAAGCCGTGCGGCACGCGCGTTCGGTGCAGGGCGAAATCCGCCGCCTGACCTCGATGGACGAGGATGAACTGTTCACTTATGCCAAGAACATTCAAGCGCCCTACGCGCTGGTGAAGGAGACGGCGGAACTCGGTCGTCTGCCCGTCGTCAACTTCGCGGCAGGCGGCGTGGCGACTCCGGCGGACGCGGCGCTGATGATGCAGCTCGGCGTGGATGGTGTGTTCGTGGGCAGCGGCATCTTCAAGAGCGGCGACCCGGCCAAGCGCGCTAAGGCCATTGTTGAGGCCGTGACGCACTACAACAACCCGAAAGTGGTGTTGGAAGTCAGCCGCAACCTGGGCGAAGCGATGGTCGGGCGCAATGTCAGCACCATGCCGGAGATCGAGAAGATCGCCGGGCGCGGTTGGTAAATCCATCCGATTTTTACAACGCAAAACGCGCACCATCACGGGCGCGTTTTTGATTCTCCACTGGCTTGTCCGCGGGCAGAACATAACGAATTTGGGCATTTAGTAGAGTTGTGCTACCATACCCAAAATCATTACATCGAGATTACTGTAGTATATTTTTACTATCTGTGTGTAAACAAAAACGAGCCTGTATTTTTGCCTGTTTCTAGGTACATTAGTTCTCCATAAATCCACTGTCATATCAGTCATCTGTTTAACAAAATCTAACACTATCTGAGGCTATGATGGTAGAGGGTTTCACAGATCATTTGCCGGAAACCGAACGTGAACTTGCGCTTGCCCGTCAAAGAATTGCTGAACTAGAAGCACAGCTAACTGCTGCGACCAGTGAAAACGCAGCTCGAGAGGAAAATCGGTTACTCCAGCAGCTTGCACAACGCCTTGAAGGGATGCGCCGCCTAGACCACTCCATCCTGGCCGCCAACTCACTCGAGTCTCTGGCTGAAATGGCACTGAATTATGTCGTCCAGCTCCTTCCATGTTTCCGAGCTGCTATATCTACAGTGGATTTAGAAGCCGGTACAGCGGTTGTCCTGGCGCTCTACAGTGAGCAACAAACGGCACTCTCCCGGAAATCATATCCGATCGAGGAAACCTACATTTCACCGATCCGCTCCAATCCTTACTTCATTATCGATCAGCCTGATCAAAGTCCTTCAGAGGGTGTCCGACAGTTATACAGCGAAGGCATTCGCTCGATTCTGGTGGTTCCACTGCGCGCCGAGAATAATCTGGTCGGGCTGCTCAACGTGCATTCTGTTGACAGCAACTATTTCACCGAAGAACGGATTCAGATTGCCTGCGAAATTGCTAACCAGATCGCGATTGGCATTCACAAAACCGCACTTTCTGATGCTCTGGCGCGCTATGTCCAGCGGATGGAAATCCTAAGTGCGATTGACCTAGGATTGATTCAGCGGGGATCCACCAAGGCGCTGGTTGAACGTACACTGAAAGAACTGCGGCGTATCATTCCGTGTGAACGGATTGGCGTTGGCATTATCCAGCATTCGACTCAGGAAGTTATTATCTATACCAGCAGCTTTGACAATCAATCAGAGCTGCCTGAAGGAACTCGAATCCCCATCCCACCGGGTCTGTTTGAGCAGTTCAACGATCATCATATCCTCCTCGTCAATAATCTCCACCTGTCTGATAACCCTACTTTCAGACAACTTGTAAAAGAAGGCTATCAATCTAACCTCCAAGTACTCCTTCGGGGCGAGAGCGAGAGTATCGGGATACTGGGGCTTTCTTCGACGCAATTGAATTTCTTTACGTTGGAGCACCAGGAAATTGTCTCGGAGGTTGCCACCCGGCTTGCCATCGCCCTGCACCAGATGCAGCTTGCCACCGCGCTAGAACGTTATGCCGAAGAACTGGAACAGCGCGTGGCGGAACGCACATCAGAGCTTCAATTATCAAAAGATAAAATTGAAGCTATTTTGCATAACAGCCTGGATGGCATCCTCTTGATAGATCGCGATCTGCGTATCCAGCAGGCCAATCCCGCTGTGCGCCGTCTTTTGGCGGTTGAGTCTGAGAAAAAGGAGCTGGTTAACCTGCTGGAACTCATTCACCCGGATGAAGCGCATCGCATTCAGGAGAGTGTTGAGCGGGCAATCGTGGAGCAGAATTTCTCGCCGGTTGAAGTTCAGGCATTCCCCGCCAATGGTCAACCCATCGATGTGGAATTCAGCTTTGGCTATATTCCCGGTGACGGACTCGTATCTACGATTCATGATATTACTGCGCGTAAACAGACGGAAGCTGCCCTTCGTGAGGCGTTGATTCAGGAGAAGGAACTGGCAAATGCCCGGTCGCGGCTTATTTCAGTCACATCCCATGAATTTCGGACACCGCTCACGATTATTCTGTCAGCCGCCGATAGTCTGGCCAACTATCGAGCGCGATTAACAGACACAGAGGTGAGCGAAAAACTGGACAGAATTCGTCAGAACGTGCAGCGTCTCACCCGTCTCATGGATGACATTCTGGAACTGACGAGAATCCAGTTGAGACGCATTGAATTTAAACCGCGTATGGATGATTTCGATGCTCTCTGTTACAGCCTGATTGAGGAGTTTACTGTTATCCCCGAAAATGTGGATCGTCTGATCTATTCGGGTTCTGGCTCCCCGGTGCTCGTTCTCTTCGATCCGCGTCTTATGCGAATGGTGGTCAGCAATCTCCTGTCCAATGCGCTCAAATACTCCCCAAGTGATCAGGCGGTTGATGTCAGCTTATCAACCGATGCAGAGCATCTCAACCTGCGCATCCAGGATCGGGGGATTGGTATCCCGCCCGAAGATCTGAAGCGTTTGTTTGAACCTTTTCATCGTGCCAGCAATGTTGGCACAATCAAGGGAACAGGGCTGGGACTAAGTATCGTAAAAGAGATTGTTGAAATGCACGGTGGGCAAATCACCGTTGAAAGTAAGCAAGGGGAGGGCAGCACGGTGCGTGTTTTGCTGCCTCTCATGACCGGCTGATCATATAATGGATCGGGCGGAACGTCAGCACCATGCCGGAGGCCGGGAAGATCGCCGGGCGCGGCTGGTAACAACAGCGCTGCTAATATTGATGAGCAACGAGAGGGTGCAGGCGATTCGCATGTCCCATACCCAGCGGAAGCAGACCAGCGGCCTTCACACAATTAGCGCTTTGCTCAACCACTGATGGACAGCCTGCGCTTTGGTGTTGTTGCGGTCGCGGTTGAGCGCGGTGTTGACATCGCGCTGCGCCCCACGCCAATCCATGCAGCGTGCTTTGGCGATGGCACGGTCAACATAAGCGTCGGTGAACTGAGGCTTCATCCGCAGTACCACGTCAAAATCGCGGATGGCGCGCCGGGTTTCGCCAAGCTGCGCCAGCAGGCAGCCCCGCACGTAATAGGCATCCTCCCAATCGGTGATGTCCGCCAGCACGCGGTCACAATCCAGCACCGCCCCGCGCAGATCGCCCAACCCCTGCTTTGCCAGAGCGCGTTCCAGATAGAGTTCGAGCATTGAGGGGTTGATACGCAGCGCGGCGTTGCAATCCTCCAGCGCCCCGGCATAGTTCCCCAGGGTGCGCCGCGAAATGGCGCGGGCCGCGTAAGCCAGTTCAAAATTGGGGTTGAGCGTCAGCGTTACATCAAAGTCACTCAGCGCGCTGCGGTGATCGCCATTGGCAGCGCGGCGGTAACCCTGTTGAAAGATCAGATCGGCTTCACGCTCGGCAGCAGCGTCGGCACGCAGCGGCACAATCTGTTCGCGCAGGGCGTTCAGACGCAGTTGAATCTGGCGCTGTTTCGGGCGCAGCGTCAATGCCAGTTCCAGGTCGCTGATCGCGCCGCCCAGGTCGCCAAGTTTCTGCCGGGCGCTGGCGCGCAGCATGATGGCTTCGAAGTGATGGTGGTCGAGCAGCAGCGCGCGGTCAAAATCGCGCACCGCACCTTTCAGGTCGCCCATGCCGCGCCGGGCAATACCGCGATTGACATAGGCCTTTGCCAGACCAGGGTTGAGATTCAGCGCGGCGTTGAAGTCGCTGATCGCGCCATCGAAATTGCGGAGGTGTGTGCGAACGACGCCGCGATTGTTGAGCATATCGGGGTCACCCGCCTGCAGCATCAGCGCCCGGTCACAGTCGGCCAGCGCTGCCCAGTAAGCCCCCTGGCGCGATTGCAGCATCCCGCGCTTCATCAGCAGTTCGGCGTCCAGCGGGTTCAGCCGCAGCGCTGCGTCATAATCACTCAGCGCCCCGTGATTGTCCTTGAGCTGGTCGCGCAGCAGCCCGCGCACGCGGTAATAGCGTCCTTCGTCCGGCGCGCGTTGAATCGCCGCGTCGTAATCGGCCAGCGCGCCGGCTGTATCATTCATCCAGGCCTTAATCATGCCGCGATAGTAATACGAGGGGGCGTGTTCCGGGGCGAGCAGCAGCGCTGCATCATATTCTGCGAGCGCGCCGGGCATATCGCCGCGCTTGAACTTATGCTTGCCGCGCTGGAGGTGCATGTCGATGAGGCCGTCGGATGTGAACATAGCGTGGTTTGCCCAACAATTGTTAACTCTGTCTTCATTAACAATTGTAAATCATGCAGGCGTATACAGGTGTGAAAAGTTTCGGAAATCTGTAAATAAATGCGGGTACAAACGTCATGAATTCACCTGGGGAACCCACTACCTGCGGGCGGTGTATTCTTAAACGTATCGACATTCACAGCAGGGGCGTGGTGTGTTTGAATCCGAATGGGTCGAGCGGGCGCGGCAGGGCGATGATGCAGCCTGGGAAGACTTGATGCGTGGTCACCAGGAAGCGGTTTTTCGCCTGGCCTACCTGATGCTGGGCAGCGCCGCCGATGCCGAAGATGTGGCACAGGAGACTTTCATCCGCGCCTACCGCTACCTGCCGCATTACGATCCGGCGCGGCCCTGGCGACCCTGGCTGCTGGGCATCGCCGCCAACCTGGCGCGCAACCGTCGCCGCTCGTTCGGACGCTACTGGTTTCATCTCAAACGGCTGGCGCGGCTGGATGTGGAAGCCAGCATCGACCCGGAAAACGCCGTCAGCGAGCAGCACAGCGCCCAGGTCTTGTGGGACGCGGTGCGGCGGCTGTCTTCGTCCGATCAGGAGGTCATCTATCTGCGCTATTTCCTCGAACTCTCGATAGACGAAACCGCCGCGACGCTGAACATCGCTCCCGGCACGGTCAAATCGCGCCTCTCGCGGGCGTTGGGGCGGCTGCGCGGCGTGGTGCAGCAGGAGTATCCGCTGCTGTGGCAGGAGCGAAACGCGCATGAATGAGCAGTCCATGCAGACCCCGGACAGCAGCGAGGTGGATTGGGAGGCCAGCGTGCAGCGCAGCG
>JAEUQX010000491.1 GCA_016788625.1 Anaerolineae bacterium | reverse complement strand
GACCGCGTGTGTCGCCTCTTTTGTTTCTGCGATTCGTCGCTCACATGGCACAATTCCGTTATACTGATGACGTACCCCTGAACGAGGCACGAGGCGCACATGGCCGACGTATTCATCAGCCTATCAGGCAAAAGGCGCATGAGGGTATTGCAGAAGGACTAGACAGTGACGTTATTGAGCGCAGAACATCTGACTCGCACCACAGTTATCACTATCAACCTGATTCAACGGACTTTCTTGACAATAGCCGGGCAGCTTTAGCCCTCGGCGTGGATTGTTGACACACACCCATGACCACCCCCATCCGCTACCTCACGCCGCTGGAACTGGTGCAGGCCGCTGAAGAGGCCATCGGCCACGAGCCGCTGGTGCGCGAACGGCATCTGCTGCGGGCGGCGGCGGCGCGTCCGGCGTTACAGGCTTTCGGCGAGGAAGCCTATCCCACGCTGCTCGACAAGGCCGCCGCGCTGCTGCACTCCTTTGCCGCGCATCACTTGTTCTTCGACGGCAACAAACGCGCCGCCACGCGCGTCACGGCGCTGTTCCTGGAGCGCAACGGCCTGCGCCCCACCTGGACGCCGGGAGAAGTCTACGCGTTCGTGCTGGAGGTAGCGCAGAACCAGCATGACGTGCCAGAAATCGCGGAGTGGCTGCGGGGTCACGTCGCGCCCGCGCAGGAGTGACTTAGGACACGTCTTCCTTCGGCAGCGGCAGGGTCAGCGTGAAAGTGCTGCCCTGGCCTTCGACACTTTGCACCTTGAGCCGCCCGTGATGCGCCTCCGCCACCAGCTTGGCGATGCTTAACCCCAACCCAATGCCGCCTGTCTCGGTCGAACGCGCCGGGTCAACGCGGAAGAATGGCTCGAAGATACGCCCCAGATGTTCCTCCGCAATGCCGATACCCGTGTCGCGCACCTCGATGCCGATATGCTCCTCGGTGCGGAACAGGCGCACGCTGATGCTGCCACCCGGCGGTGTGAAGTTGATAGCATTCGTCAACAGGTGGTTCACCGCATGGCTGATCTGCTGCCCATCGACCACCACGCGCAAGGTTTCGTCATAGGGCAGCCACTTCAGAAACAGGCGTTTGGCCTGGCTCTGCGAGCGCAACTGCTGGATGACGCCATTGATCAGTTGGTTGAGTTCACAGGGCGCGGGCTGCGGCTTGACCAGCGTGGCGATGGATTGCAGATTGTCAAGCTGCACCGTCAGATGTTCGATACCCGCGCGCATGGTGTCCAGCTTGTTCTGCATCTGTTGGCGGTCTGGGTGCGCCTGTTCCAGCAGTTTGCCCAGCAGATAGCGGCTGGTTTCGATGATCGCCGCCGAATTGCGAAAGTCGTGCGAGACGCCCAGCACGAAATCGCTCATCACACTCAGTCGTTCCTGATGCAGCGAGAGCAGCAGTCGCTCCTCCTCTGCGCGTTTACGGTCGGTGATGTCGCGCGCGACGCCGTAGTAGCGAATGACGCGCTTCTCCGTCGAGTCATAGACAGGCTGCCGGTGCACTTCCACCCAACGTTCTTTGCCCTCTTTGGTGCGGATGCGATACTCGCCGCGCGTCGGGTGATTGCCCAACGTTCTGATACGGTCGAGCTGCCCCAACTCCAGATCTGTATCCCAATACGGGAAGGTTACATCACGAATATTGACTTCTTCCCGCTCATAGCCTGTCAGATTCTGGAGTGTATTGGTGCTCCACTCCCCCACAAGCGTATTGTTGGGTCCGACCTTGAAGGCATAGGCGTAGTCCGAAACCAGTTCGGAAATCGCGCGGTAATGCTCGTCCTTCTCGACGGCCAAACGCTGACGTTCACTCTCCAGCCGGCGACGGTAGAACCCAAAGAGCAGCACCATCATGCCGATCAGCAAGTTGAACTGAAACGGGGTATCCATCGCCATCGCTATATCCATACCAGGAATAAACAGCGGCGACCCAATGACCACCAGCAAATTCAGCACAAAGATCAGCAGGCTCACGGGCATCGGTAAGAACAGACTGCTGAACAACAACGGAGCGATCAGGAAGCTCAGCGTCGCCTGGCCTTCTGAACCGCCAACTGAGGTTGCATAACCCACCACCGTGAGCGACGCCAGCACCGTCGCGCCAATGGCAATCTGGCGGTGAAATCCACGACGGCTGTAGACATAGGCGATGATGAGCAGTCCCAGACTGACCAGGCGCACACTGCCATCCGAAAAGGATCGCCTGCCAAACGGCCCAGTAAGCAGTGAAATGATAATCGAAAGCCCCACCAACAGCCCCGCGCCCAACAGCAGTGCTGTCATCAGCCGGGCTTCGCGGCGCTCATCGAGGTCTTCGACGCTGTCTTGCGGTTCGATAAGTTTGAGCCAAATCGCGCTAAGACGAGATCTCCAGTTGTGAAGGGGCATTGCCCGTACCTGTCATTACTCACGGATAAAGATAATGGGATGCAGCCGCCACAGGATAAGGCGATGAGTGTAGACAGCCAACATCTTCTTAACAAGAATTATACATCTATAAATAGGCATGACAATCATGCAAGATTTCAGAATTAGGTAAATTATAACGCTAAAAACGAAACAGGGTAGCGTTGGTTCTACCCTGGCAAAAGTGGCTATTGTGTTGCAGCGACCTGCAAAATCGGCGCGGCGTTACAGCGGGATCATGCCCTCGCCATAAACCGTGCCCGGCTGAATGATAATGGGTGCCTGGGTATCCGCGCTGGCAATCAGGTCATAGGTAGTCGCACCGGTGACGCGCACGGGCACAATCTCGCCCACTGGCAGTTCGCCCTCGACCAGCACGTAACCGTCGATCTCCGGCGCGTCGCGGTAGCTACGCCCCAGGCTGATCGGCGTGGCGCTGTCATCTTCGCTGATGCCGTGACCTTCGACGAGGATGTCGAGGGTCTTGCCGACGAAAGCCTGATTCTTCGCCAGGCTGATGACCTGCTGCAACTCCATCAGGCGCTCGTAACGCTCCTGCTTAACCTCGTCGGCCACTTGGTCAGGCAGCGCCGCGCTCGGCGTGCCGATCTCATAGGAGTATTTGAACGCACCCACGCGGTCGAAGCGCAGGTCACGCACGAATTGCAGAAGCCCCTCAAACTCCGCCTCAGTCTCGCCGGGATAGCCGACGATGAAGGTGGTCCGCACGCACAGGTTGGGCAGCATTGATCGCAGGTTGCCGACCGTCTCATAGACCCACTCGATTTTGGCAGGGCGTTTCATGCGCAGCAGCGTATCGCGGTGGCCGTGCTGCAGGGGCATATCCAGATACGGCAGCACCTGGGGGTGTTTCGCCATCGCCTCCATCAAGCCCTGTGTGACATAACCGGGATAGGCATACATGATGCGAATCCAGGGGATGTCCGGAGCGGCGTCCGTGATGGCGTTCAGCAGGTGCGCCAGGCCGTCCTTCAGCCCCAGGTCATAACCGTAATCGGTCGAGTCCTGGGCGATCAGGATGAGTTCCTTGACGCCCGCTTTCTGAAGATGCAACGCCTCACGCACGATGCTCTCCACAGGACGGCTGACAGCAGTGCCTTTGATCTTGGGGATGGCACAAAACGCGCACGGGCGGCGGCAGCCATCGGCGATCTTGAGGTAGGCGCTGGCGCCCTGTACGCTGGTTCGCAGCACGCCGCGCTCGTCCAGACCGACGACGTTGGCATCTGTTGGCAGGTGGTAGAGCGGTTCGGGATGCTTGCGCTCGCGCAGCCGCGACACCAGGTCGAAGATGTCCATCCAGCGGCGCGTGCCGATCACGCCGTCCAGCCCCGGCACTTCCTGCACCAGATTCGAGCCGTAACGCTGCGAGAGGCAGCCCGCCGCGATGACCATTTGTTTGCCGCGCTTGTGTTCGACCAGCTCGCGCAGTGCGTCTATTGACTCCTGTTTGGCGGCGTCGATAAAGCCGCAGGTGTTGACAATCAGCACTTCCGCGCTGTCGGGATTGCCCACCCCTCTCATGCCATTGTGGTTCAGCACCTGGGCGATGCTCTCGGAATCGACGGTGTTTTTGGAACAGCCGAGGCTGAGCAGGTAGTAGTTATTCTGGGTTTTGCGCGGGGGCATAGGTGTTCTCGGTAGCTAACGGGATGGGTGGTTATTCTACTGGCAAAGCGGCGGAGGGCAAGAGAGGAAATTGGGGCGGGTGGACAGCGCATGGCATTCTAAGCAAAAAGGGCGAACAAGCTGCTCGCCCCTACACCGTAATCTTCTCTATGTTCCTGCTGGCATCCCTATACGGTCTGTATCGCCTCTGTTCCCGCTGAGCCTCTGCGGTGAATGCTTTTCTGTTACAGCCGCTCCGCAATCAGCTCGACCACATCCTTGATTGCCGGGCCGTCGCCCACGTTGGCCTTGGCGCTCTCGAACATCTGCATACAGAACGGGCAGCCAACCGCCAGCACATCCGCGCCTGTCGCCTTGGCCTCTTCGTAGCGCTCGATGTTGACCGCCTTCGTGCCGTGTTCCTCTTCCTTCCAGAACTGCGCCCCGCCCGCGCCGCAGCAGAACGAACTCTTCTTGCTGCGCGGCATCTCGATCAGGTTCTCGCCCAGGCTCGCCAGCGCGGTACGCGGCGCATCTACCACACCGTTGTGCCGCCCCAGGTAGCACGGGTCATGGAATGTAACGTTGCTCATCTTGCCAGGGTGCGCCTGCTTGGGCACCTTCCCCGCCGCGATCAGTTCTTCAATCAGTTCGGTGTGATGCACCACTTCGTAATTACCGCCGAACTGGTGGTACTCCTTACCGATGTTGTGGAAACAGTGTGGGCAGGTGACGACGATGCGTTTGGGCGCAACCTCGTTGAGCAGTTCGACATTGCCCAGCGCCAGTTCATAGTACAGGTCTTCCTTGCCCGCGCGCCGTGCCACATCGCCGGTGCAGTTCTCCTGCTCGCCCAACACCGCGAAGCTCACGCCCGCCTTATTCAGCACCTTCACCAGCGCGCGTGCAGTCAACTGTGCGCGTGGGTCATAGTTTACCGCGCAGCCCGTCCAGTACAGGATGTCAAAATCAGGGTTCTCGTCAATCGTGGGCACAGGGAATTCCAGCCCCTTCGCCCATTTGAAGCGCTCCTCGCGCGGCGCCTGCCAGGGGTTACCCGCGCGTTCCATACCCTTGAATGCGCCCTGAAGCTCGGTCGGGAATTCCGACTGCATCAGCACCAGATCACGGCGGATATTGAGGATGTCCAGCATCGGCTCGTTACCCACCGGGCAGATGTCGACGCACGCGCCGCAGGCGGTACACGCCCACACCGCCGATGGACTGATCGCCATACCCACCAGCGACGGCCCCTCGTTGCCCGCCGCCAACCCGCTGAGGTCGTCGCGCATCAGGTAGCGCTTGTTGATCTCCAGGGCAGAGGGTGAGAGTTCCTTGCCAGTCGTATAAGCCGGGCACACATCCTGGCAGCGGTTGCACATGATGCAAGCCAGACCATCCATGATGTTCGTCTTGGGCAGGTGCTCCAGGCGGTTGACGCCGAACTGCTCGATTTCAGCGTTCTCCAGATCGAGCTTGTCCATCTCGCCAAGCGAGGTGCGCGTCGGCTTGGTCAGGAAGTTCAGCGGAGCCATGAACAGGTGTGCGTGCTTGCTGTGGGCGAAGTACGGCGTAAAAATCAGGATGCCGCCCAGCGCCACCCACCAGAAGATGTGTTCCAGCGCCTTCAACCCATCCTCGCTGATGCCGCCCCACAGTGGCGATACCAGTGATGCGAAGGGCATAAACAGGTCGGGTTCAGTCGCCGCCACATGCACCGATTCGCCCAGGAAGCGCGCGCCAACATGCAGCAGGATGAAGATGCCGACGATCAGCGAGTCCGTCCTGACGCCACCCGCCTTGACCTTCGGGTGCAGCAGCACGTTGTCGTGATAGTGCAGTTCGGTCTTGTTGGGCAGTACAAAGCGCCGCAGCAGGAAATAGACTACGCCGACCAGCACGGCGATGCTCAACACATCCGCCGCCAGCCGGTACAGGTCAAACAGCACGCCGAAGTTCTTGAGAGTATCGAGAAAATTGGGGACGAACCCACGCAGCGCATCCAGCGCATTCACCAGGAAATAGAAGGTGAAGCCCCAGACGATGCCGAGGTGAAACAGACTGGAGATGCGCCGCGTCTTCAGCGTCGTGCGCTGCGTCACATAGACGCCCAGCGCCCGCAGTGCCCGGCGTGGCAGGTTGTCCAGGTAGAGTTTGCCATCGCCACGATTGACGATCAGGAACAGGTCGCGGAAGCCCGCATAGGTCGCGCCAACGGCCAGCACCGCCAGCAGTATAAACAGCATTTGTTCGACAGCAGTGAGCATAGTGCATTCCCCGTAACAAAGTGGGCATCTATTCAGGTGCAGGCGGTTGTGCCGCGTCTCACCACAGTGAGTGTACCACCCGCCTCGCAAAAGACCAACCACGTCGTCAGGCGGAACAAGGCCGAAAATGAGGGGAGAACTGGGCAGAGAAGGTGTAAAGATGATTCGGAACCACCGACGATGAGCAGTTCCAGATCATCTTCATGCTGTGCGAAGTGCTTATGAAGCGGCTTTGAGCAAATGGACTGCGGATTCGAGAACCTGCATCCCGACGGTTTCCCCTTCTTTGAAGGCCATTCCAGATCGCGGGTCGTTGTCCGAAACCGTCCACACCTGATTATCGAAAGCGACGGTGTATTCGACTTCTGTACCCAGATACATCGCGCTCTCGATCTTTACCTGTTTCGCCGCCGGATCGTTCAACAACCGGATCGCCTCCGGGCGCATCATCGCCGTCACGCGTTCCCCGACGCGGAACTTGACCTGATGCGGAGCAACATGATAAGGCTGTCCAAACAGGCGCACAACGATGCTATCAGCTTCGACGGTTTCGACCGTCGTATCCAGGAAGTTCGCGCGTCCGATGAAGTCGGCGACGAAATGCGTGGATGGGTAGCGGTAAATCTCTTCCGGCTTCCCCATCTGCTCGATTTTGCCCGCATTCATGACCACAATCCGGTCCGAGAGCGCCATCGCTTCATCCTGATCGTGCGTGACATACACGCTCGTGATGTTCAAGCGCCGCTGCAAACGATGAATCTCACCCCGCATCTGCACTCGCAGTTTCGCGTCCAGGTTGGAAAGCGGCTCATCGAACAGCAGGACGCGCGGTTCCATCACCAGCGCG